>JALVEZ010000171.1 GCA_027030405.1 Hydrogenothermaceae bacterium
CAATCTTTTTTGCATAACTTCAAGTGTGCATTCTATCAATCTTTTTCCGAAAAACGGATCGCCTATCTGAACATTCGGTCTTTTTGACTCTGATTCTTCTGAAAACTCTGCAGAAGCCATTGTTGCTCCGTGAATTCCGTCTCTTCCTGTTGAAGAGCCAACCATTACCATCTTTTGACCGACTTTCGTAGCCCTTGCTCTGTATATTTTATCTTTTTCAAGAATCCCCAATGCAAAAGCATTAACAAGTGGATTTCCTGCATAAACCTCATCAAATACAGCCTCACCACCGACCGTAGGAACTCCGATACAGTTTCCGTAAAATCCAATTCCTTTAACAACACCCTGAGCAATAGATTTCGCATCTTTTATATTTTTTCTCGTTCCGTCTTTTCTCGGGTCTCCAAATCTCAAGCTATCAAAACCACATACAGGTCTTGCTCCCATAGATATAACATCTCTTATTATTCCACCGACACCTGTTGCAGCTCCGTGGAAAGGTTCTATATATGATGGGTGGTTATGGGATTCTACTTTAAATGCTACTGCATATTTATCATCTATCTGAACTACACCTGCGTTTTCTCCTGGGCCCTGTAAAACCCATGGTGCATCTGTTGGAAAAACTGAGAGATAAGGCTTTGATGATTTATAAGAGCAGTGTTCACTCCACAATGCCCCAAATATTCCAAGTTCTACTTCATTTGGTTCTCTTCCTATTAATTTTACTATTCTTTGATATTCTTCTAATGTTAATCCGTGGGCTGATAAAAGTTTTTCGTCCATCAAAATTTCTCCTGATTGGTAAATTTTTAGATACTTTATTTTACAATTTTTAGAACAGTTTATTAATTTTATCTTTAAGGTTTTTAATACATTCTTTTATAGGATACTGAGATTTATTACACATTGATAATACAGGCAGATCTGTCATTTCTTGAATAATTTCTGGATTTGTTTTTTCTGCAATATTTTTATGTTTTGAAAAGCCATTCATCAAAATTCCTTTTAGTTCAATCCCTCTTTCTTTCAAAATGTGAACCGTAAGAACCGTGTGATTTATAGTTCCTAAACCTGCCCTTGATACAACACAGACAGGAATTCCCATATCTTTGATTAAATCAACATATGTATAAAATTCATTTTCTTCCTTTAGGATAGGAACACAAACCCCTCCTGCACCTTCCACTATTAAGTAATCATACTTATCTTTTAAACTTTTATAATGGTTTAAAATCTTTTCTATTGAAATTTCTACATTTTCTAATTTTGAAGCAGGATAGGGAGCCAGAGGCTCCTTAAATTTGTATAAAACTATTTCGTCAACAAGCTGTCCTGTTATTCGAGAAAGAATCTTTCCATCTGAAGGAGTAGGATCACATCCTGTTTCAATAGGTTTAAAATAACCAACATTCAGATTTTGCTCTTTTAAAATTGTTGCCAATGCTTCAGAAATAGTAGTTTTTCCTATTCCCGTATCTGTCCCTGTTATAAATAATGTTTTAGCCATTTTTAACCTTTCTTTGTTCTCTTTTTTCCCATGCTTTTTTAACTAAAATGATTCCTAAAATTATCGTAAAAATTAAGAAGCCTCTTGCTATCCATACATTCAGACTGCTCTGTTCGAGTTTTCCAGGTAAGTCATTTATAACCCACGTTGTAAGAATTATCAAAATGAATAAAGGAGATACATATTTCATAATGTAATAAAAAATGTGAGGGATTTTTATGTCGGCATATTTATTCAGTTCTTCCCATGCTTTTTTAGAGTCAAAAATCCACATAAATAAAACTGCCTCAAGGAAAGCAAATAGTGCAAGTCCTACCGTTCCAACCCAAAAATCAAGTTCATCTAAAACGCCTTTAAAGAAAATAACTAAATGGGCAGAAACAAAAACAAATATTGATAAATATAAAACTGCCTTTTTTCTTTCTAAGCCAAATTCATCTTCCAGAAATGCAACTGCCGGCTGAGAAAGTGCGATAGATGATGTTATTCCTGCAAAGAATAAAAGTAAGAACCAGATAAAACCGAACAACTCACCTAAAGGCGTATTGGCAAAAATTGCAGGCATGGCAATAAATCCTAAATTAAAAGCTCCCTGATGTGCTATTTCCTGTGTCGACATAACCCCGAAGAAAATAACAGACGCAGTTATGGCAATAGAGCCGCCTAAAATAACCTCTGCAAATTCATTAACAGAAGCCCCTGCCAATCCGTTTAAAGCAACATCACTTTTAGGCTTCAGATAAGAAGCATATGTAAGAATAGCTCCAAATCCTATACTTAACGTGAAAAATATCTGTCCAGCAGCTGCAAGCCAGACTTTTGGATCAGTTAACGCAGAAAAATCTGGATTCCATAAAAAGCCAAGACCATCTAAAAAGTTTCTACCTTCAGGAGAAGTCATTGTAAAAACACGAATTAAAAGGATGATGGCAAGTATGAATATTGTCGGCATGGCAAATCTTGCCACTTTTTCAATTCCTGCAGAAACACCTCTATACAGAATATAAGCATTTAAAAACATAGTTATCACGAAAAACAGATAAGCAGATAAAGGGGGATTTAAGAAAATAGGACTTTCAGAGTTAGCTCCTATAAAAGAAAGAAGAAAATCTTTAAATGGTTTTAAGTACTCTGCTGCAGAACCGTTCATATGTTCGTGGGGGACAGCACCGATAAGACTAAAAATACTGAATGCCAGCGTCCACGATTCAATATAAACATAATAAACAACAACAACAAGGGGAATCATAACCCCTAAAATACCTATATACTTTGCATAAGGTTTTTTCCATATATAATCAAAAACAGCAACGGCAGTTCCGTGACCTCTTTCACCGCCGTATCTTCCTAATGTCCATTCAACCCAGACCAGGGGAATTCCCAAAAGTATCAAAGAAATCATATACGGTATCATAAAGGCGCCACCGCCGTTGTCAGCTGCCTGAACAGGAAACCTTAAAAAGTTTCCTAAACCTATTGCATTACCTGCAACGGCAAGGATTAAGCCTAATCTTGTGCTCCAAACTTCCCTATTTTGAACCAATTTATAAACCTCTCCGATAGTTAAACTTATTGACTATTATAAAAATTTTAATATTATAATATTTTATCAGTGATTTGGAGAGAAATAGAATAGATGATAATATTTGCCACAGGTCTAAACTACAAAACAGCTCCTGTAGAAATAAGAGAAAAATTCGCAATTTCAGAAGATAAATATAACGATATTCTCCATATGATTTCAGAAATAGACACGGTTTATGAAGTCTGTATTTTATCTACCTGTAATAGAGTCGAGATCTACGGTGTAATAACAGAACCAGAATATACAAAAGAGAAGATTTTAAAACTTTTTTCCCAGTATTCAGGAATTCCAGTCAAAAAATTACAAAATCATATATTTTTCCTGACAGATAGAGAAGCCATAAGGCATATATTTAGAGTTTCTGCCAGTTTAGATTCTATGGTTATCGGAGAGCCTCAGATAGTTTGCCAGTTTAAAGACTCATTTGAAAAAGCAAAAGACCTTAAAACAGTCAGACATATAATGACAAGGCTTTTTGATAAATCGATGAATGTATCTAAAAAAATCAGAACACAAACGGGAATAAGCAAAAAAGCAGTTTCCATCAGCTATGCAGCCGTTGAACTTGCGAAAAAAATCTTCGGAGATTTATCAGATAAAAATGTTTTACTGATCGGTGCAGGTGAGATGGCAGAACTTGCAGCAAGGCATTTAGCATCAATTGGAGTAAAACATATATTTGTTTCCAACAGAACATTTGAAAAAGCCGTTGAACTTGCTGACTCTTTCGGTGGTAGTGCAATAAAATTTGAAAAACTTTTCGAGTTCCTTCCAGAAGCAGATATAGTAATCGTTTCAACAGGAGCAAAAGAGCCTATCTTAAGAAAAGAACATTTCAAATCAATAATGAAACAAAGAAAAGGAAACCCAATATTCATAATAGACATATCAGTTCCGAGAAATGTTGCAGAAGACGTAAACGAACTTGATAACATCTACCTTTACAACATAGACGATCTAAAAAATGTTGTTCAATCCAACATTGAAGAGAGAAAAGTGGCAGCGACTTCTGCTGAAATAATCATCGATGAAGAAATCAAAAAATTTGAAACGTGGTTAAATCAACTGAAAGTAGCACCTCTCATATCAGACATAAGAAATTTTGCCGATGAAATCAGAGAATATCAGTTAGATAAACTGTTTAACTCAATGCCTTATCTGAACGAAAAAGAAAGGGAAAATATAGATTTAGCAGTGAGGGCAATCATCAATAAAATACTCCACAGACCGACAATGTATATAAAAGATAAAGTGAACAAAGAAAAGAAAGATATGTACATAGAGATATTAGAAGAGATGTTCCATCCAAAATGGGAATACAGAAAACAAAAACAGATCAAAAAAACTAAAAAAGATTAAACGTTGAAGCCAAAAATTAGCCCTGAACTGAAAAAAAGATTAATTGTATACTCAATTGTTTTTGCAGGATTAATCTATGCCCTTAAAGAAATGGAATCTTTCATAATAAAACAGAATTTATCAAAAATTTCATATAAAGACTCAACAATAGAAGACTTTTATCTCGTAAATAAAGGTGAGTTTAATTTTGTTTTAGAAGGGAAAAAATTCATTGACAAAAAAGATATAAAAAAGATGATAGATATTGCATTTACAATGCAGGATAAAAATTTAAAACTTATGGCAAAAGAGGCAGACTTTTTAGTGAAAGAAAAAATAATAGATATGAAAAAAGATGTTTTGTTAAAAATAAGAAAACTTAATATAAAAACAGACACGTTAAACATTTATCTAAAGCAAAATCTGGCAAAAAATAACTCTCCTGTGTTAATGTTTTCAGATATAATGAAAACAACTGGTGAAAATATTGAGATAGATTTCAAATCAAGCCGAATAAAGATAAAACATCCGAAAACAGAGATAACAAGAGGTATTTTATGAAAAAAGTACAGAAAATATTGATGGTTCTTATGTTATTTGTAGGTTTATCTTACGGTGTAAAACAGATTCCAATTGTTATAGAAGCAGATCAACTCCTTTTCGACAACAGGAAAAATATAGCAGTATATTCTGGAAATGCTAAGATAAAAAGAGGAGATCTTCTTATAAAAGCAGATAAAATTCAGGTAATACTTTCCAGAAATGGAGATATATCAAAATTTATAGCAACTGGACACGTTTTATTTAAAGCAAAAAGTATGTGGGCAAAAGCAGATGCTGTTCAGTACTCAAAAGATAAAAATTACATAGTTTTAAAAGGAAATGCAGAACTTCACCAGCAAAACACGGTGGTAAAAGGTGAAGAAATTAGATATTATTTTGATGATAAAAGATTTATTGTCATTGGAAAAGGTAAAAAAGTTAAAACAATTATAATTCCAGAATCAAAATAAGAGGAAAAAATATGGACAAAGTGATCAAAAGAGCAAAAAAAGTTGAAGGTGAATTGAGAGTCCCTTCAGATAAATCTATATCCCACAGGTCAATCATACTCACATCACTGGCAAATGGCGTAAGCACAGTAAAAAACTTTCTAAAAGCTGGTGATACACTCACAACAATGAAAGTTTATAGGCAATTAGGCGTAAAAATTGAAGAAAAAGACGATGTTATATATGTTCACGGTGTAAATCTACACGGATACAAAGAGCCTGATGATGTCTTAGATATGGGAAATTCAGGGACAACAACAAGGTTAACACTTGGTCTTTTGGCAGGTCAAAGATTCTTTACCGTTTTAACAGGTGATGAAAGTTTAAGGAATAGACCGATGAAAAGGGTGTTAAACCCGTTAAAACAGATGAAAGCCCACGTTGACGGTCGTCAGATAGGGGAATATCTACCGATAGCCATAAGAGGAACAAAATTAAGAGGAATAGAATTCCTGAATGAAAAAGCAAGTGCACAGGTAAAATCAGCAATACTAATTGCTGGTCTTTTTGCAGAAAGAACCACAACCGTTATAGAACCTGTATTATCCAGAAATCATACAGAAAATATGTTAAAAGCAATGGGAGCAGATATAAAATATGAACAATCTGCAGGTGGACACAAATTCAGTATAAAAGGTGGTAAGGAACTTAAACCAATAGATATAGATGTTCCAGCGGATCCTTCATCGGCTGCATTCTTTGCAGCAGCAGCAGTTTTGCTACCTGATTCACATCTGATTCTAAAAGATGTTCTTGTGAATCCAACAAGGGATGGTTTTTTTAGGAAACTAAAAGAAATGGGAGCCAACATAGAATATAAAAACCACAGAGAACAGGCAGGTGAACCTATTGCAGATATTGAAGTGTTTTACTCTCCAAATTTAAAAGGAATAGAGATAACAAAAGAAGAAATACCTTCTATGGTTGATGAAATACCTCTTTTAGCACTTATTGCAACTCAGGCAGAAGGGGAAACAAGAATAACAGGTGCTTCAGAACTTAGAGTAAAAGAAAGCGACAGAATAAAAGCTGTTGTTTTAAATCTTAGAGCCTTAGGAGTAGAGGTGGAGGAACTTCCAGACGGAATGGTAATAAAAGGCAAACAGACGATAAAAGGTGGTATTGTTGACAGCTTTAAAGATCACAGAATAGCAATGGGATTCAGTATAATAGGATTAATAGCAGAAAAACCTGTCACAATAAAAGATGCTGACTGCATCTTCATATCATATCCACAGTTTTATGAACATTTAGAACAGGTTGTAGAATTTAAATAAATTAGAAAATAACTTTTCCTAAACGGTTAAACCTTATCATAGGAGTTTTCCAATCTATCGAGAAATAAATTACGAAAGCCTGTCCTATTACATAATCATCAGGTACAAATCCCCACCATCTACTATCTCTACTGTTGTCCCTATTATCTCCCATTACAAAATAATGTCCTTCGGGAACTGTAACAGGGCCGTAATCTCTACCTATCCCGTATTCCAACTCCATTGTTTTGTATGTATATTTTTTTCCATCCCTTCTTACGGTGGTTTCATAATATATTGGTGCAATTTTTAAATCATGCTCTTTATAATATCCGTCTTTCTTTTTAGGCAAAGGATTTCCATTTATATAAACAATATCATTTTTCACCTCAATAACATCTCCAGGCAGAGCAATAACCCGTTTTATAAAATCAATCTTTGGATTTTCAGGATATTTGAAAACGATAACATCACCGCGATCTATTTTAGCAAGTCTATTGTTGTAATGGAAAAATGTTATATTTGTAAAAGGAATACCTATATCCCAGCTTCCGTAGACAAGTTTATCAACCAGTATAAAATCACCAACCAAAAGCGTCGGTTTCATGGAACCAGAAGGTATATTAAAAGCCTGAACAAAGAAAACTCTTATTATGGAAACAACAACAACAATAAAAACAATAGTCTCGATAAATTTTCTTGTACTTTTTTCCTTATTTATATCTTTATTTTCTTCCATTTATATACCTCTTTTTATTTCCATAAACCTTTTTTATGTTCCCGTGCATATCTAAAACATTTCAAGAATACATCCTGATACTTTATATTAGGAGGTTTTGTCAAAGGAAAAGCAAAACCTTCACATATAATTTTTGCATTAAGTAAAGTCCCATCAGGAAGCCAAACATACGCTAAAAGTCTTCCGTATTTATCCTGAGGTTCCACATCAAATTCTAAAAAAACATCTTTATATAACTTTTTCTTACCATAATTTCTCAATAACAACATTCTTTCTGTAAACCTTTTTGCCAATTGACCAAGGAAAACTATTTCATCAATTGATAAACCTGTTTCCCTTGATTGAAGTTTTGCCCTTTTATTTGGTCTGCTCTCAGGTGTGTCTATTCCTATCAGTCTTACCGTAAATCTCAAATTTTTTAATGTTTTTCTATTGTTAAAAGTTACTTTTCTTATGGAAACAATAATAGTGTCACCATCAATAACCTTTAAAACACGGGCTTTTACGAAGTCAGGTTTTATCTTATTTTCTAATGCATAAACATTAGAAAATGTTATTAGAACACAAATTATAAAAAATATTTTCAGTCTCATTTTACCTCTTTAAACAAAAAAGCCCCTTTCCTAAAATCTATAGGAAAGAGGCTTTAATTAGTCTTTACTTTTTCTCAGAAACTTCTGCTTCATCAGTTTCTGATAATGGTTTTTTAATATGAACTGGAGAAACTTTTACAAAATTGTCAATTTCATCTTTAAAGTTTGTAAGTATTTTTGATGCTATTTCGCTTTCTGTGTATGCTTTATGTTTTCTAAGTAAGGTTTCTATTTCATTAATATCTTCATCATCCATCTCATCCAAAAATACATAAGAAGGATTAATATTATGCTCCATTTTTCCTTCTGGGTCATATACATAAGCAACACCACCGGTCATACCAGCACCAAAATTAATTCCCGTTTCACCAAGGATTAGAACAGTACCACCTGTCATATATTCACATCCATGGTCTCCAAGTCCCTCAACAACAGCAGTTGCACCACTGTTTCTTACTGCGAATCTTTCACCTGCTATTCCTGAAGCATAGAGCTGTCCACCTGTTGCTCCGTATAGGCAAGTATTACCCATTATCACGTTTTCATAACTTCTTCCTTTAAACTCTTTTGGAGGTTTTATTATAATGATTCCACCTGACATTCCTTTTCCAACATAGTCATTGGCGTGTCCTGTGAGGGCAAGTGTTAAACCCCTCACACAAAAGGCACCAAAACTCTGTCCAGCAGTTCCTGTAAGGTTAAGCTCTATTTTAGAAGTTCTTAAGCCTTTATCTCCATATCTTTTTACAATTTCGTGGGCAACTCTTGTTCCAACTGAGCGATACACATTTCTAATAGCATAAAACCCAGCGTAGTTTTCTTGTTTTTCTATAAACGGTAAAACATCTTTT
>JALVEZ010000172.1 GCA_027030405.1 Hydrogenothermaceae bacterium
CCATTTACTATAGAACAAAGTCGCAATGCCCTTAGTTAAGCGGGACAATTCGAGAGACCCCCTTCAAATCGTTGAAAATCAACATATTCAATTGCCAAATATCCCAAATTTTGTACAAGCTATAACTTAATATACTGAAAAATAAAGAAAATGTCAAATCAAATGTCTAAATTCCGTCTCAATTACGAAATCTTTATTTTTCAATAACTTATAATCTCCACACCTCGAAAAATGCCCCGCTATTCTGTACAGATTGCCTGGATTTGTAAGGCGTTGATATTACTTATCCATTTCAGGAGAGCGTTTCCCCTGCACCCGTAAGTTCTTCATTTTATTGCAAAAAGTTGAATCTCATTTTGATGAGATTGTATTTTCTATAGTTTATGCCTGAAATATAAAGCTTTGCTTTGCTCATTGATTAAAATCTATAAAATTTCCGTTATTTTTCCGTCTTCTGCGACACCTATTCTTACCAAATTTTTTATTTTTGATTCATCTACCGTATAAACAAAAAATTTATCAATCTCATCTATTATCTGTTCTACTTCATCTATCAGCTTTAAAATAGTCGCTTTGCTGGTTTCTATTTCGAAAACACTATACTGTGTTCTGATTCCAAAGGCTTTTAACAGTTTTGAAAGTTTATTTCTTTTTTTATTATCTGATACGTCATAACATACTATAAACCTCATCATTAGCCCTCCTGATTTTGCAGTATTTCTGCAAATTGTTTTGTTTCTTTTTCCATTTCTGATTGATACTTTTTGTTATCTATATAATTTTCCTTAAAAGCCTGTAAAAACTTTTTTAAAGAATCTTCTTTTAGATAACATCCATTTGACGATATTGTGAAATTATCCTTGCTAATAAATTCATTATTAAACATTACGATCACAAATTTTGATAGATCAACTCTAAACAGTTCCATAAAGTCAGAAACTAAAACGGCATGGGAACCACGTTTCTTATGTAAATATCCAATATACGGATCATATCCTTTCGCCTGTAAAATAGAAAACAAAAGACTGTAATATAACGAATAAACGAGACTCAGAGAAGCATTAACAGGATCTTTCGCAGGTCGATATTCTCTTTTTTCAAATCCAATATTTTTGTCTTTAAGTTCTTCCCGTAACACGGTAAAGAAAAATGCAGAAGCAGTTCCTTCTATTCCTAAAATTTCATTGTAGTTTTCTGAATTCATTAATAAATTTTTTAAATCTGATAGCTTTGTTCCTGTGAATTTTTCGATGGTTTCTATTTTTCTAAAAACAAAGTATTTTGCCATTTTTAGATTTTGCGTTGGATTTATTAAAGAGTGATACTGTTTTAATCTTAGATTGTAGTTGCTTTCTAATTTTGTGTTGGTGATTAATCCTTTGAATTTTCCAGTGTTTGACAATAGATATATTTCTGCATCCCTTGATAAAAGAAAATTTATTGAAGGCATTGATATTTCTATATTTCCAAACAGAAACAATTTTTTAATCTGGTTTATTGGAAAAGCTCCAATTTTGTTATCATTCAGATAAACTACTATTTGATTGTCTTTTCTTCTTATCTTTGTTCCCTGTCTTGTTATAAAAATTAAATCTCTCATACAAACACATCTCCATAAATTTTTCCTTTATAAATACCGTTGCGAAAAACTTCTCCTGAATACGGGAAAATATAAACAACATCTTGTTTTGGATTTATTATTTTTTTGATTTCAGATTTTAAAAAGTTAAATGAACTTTTATCCAGATCTACTTCAAAAATACTCAATTCAACATTTATCCCGTATCCTAATAAAAATTTAAAAAGTTTTGTTCTTCTTTTACTGTCAGAAACATCATACGCAATTAAATATCTCATACATACCACCTCTGATATATGCTTCCATTAATGAATGGATTTCTCTTAATCGTTTAAATCTATCTTCATAAAAGAAATAACTGGAAAGTATTTTTAAAAACTTGACCGTTGTATCTGGAAAATGTTTTCTATTTAGATCTCTTCCGTGGAAAAATCTTGTTTTTAAAAGATGATTTACTTTTTTTAAGAATTTTATTTTTGGAATTTCCGTAAAATCTTTGATCAAAGAAGGGCTTTTCGTATTCAAAAAGCCGTTTTCTGGATTTATGCCTTCTTGTATAAATTTGTTATATAAAGAGTATGAAAGAATATTTTCTGTTAGATTAAAAAGTGTATTTGTAATTTCTCTGGCTCTTTTGTTGGTGAGATTGTAGTTTAGCTTTAGTGTATCCATAATTATGGCTTTGACGAAAAAGTTAAGATTTTCATTTATTTCCGAAAGATTTAATTTTTTGGATAAAGAGTATTCTATTAAATTTGTCGCTTCATAAGTTTTAAAAAGTTTATCAATGGTTTTTGCTTTCGTTTTCAGCAAGCAGTATGCAGATTCTTTATAGAAATAAGCGTTTATAGATGATTCAAATCTTTTATGTAAGTCTGCTTCTAATACGGTACCATCTTCATATATCTGGATAACGTTTATATCCTTTAAAGAAAGGGAGTGTTTAATCCATATTGGAGTATAAAAAATCGTAAAAATGTTATCAAATTCACTAAGTTTTAATGCGTTAAAGTTTTGTTTATTTCCAATTATTAAATAAGTGTCATCTACAGAAAATATTTCTGGATATTCACGGAAGATAAAAAGATTCTTTTTTAAAAAATGTTTGTCCAAAATGAATCCCTCCATTTTCTGCGTTTATTTTTATAAACGATAAAAATCTAAAAAATCTGACAATTTAAATGGAGGGATTTATAAAATTATCTGTTTTGCTTGTTTTCTTCTTTTATCTCTTTTAAACGAGATGGTATTTTATCCCACTTAAAATCCAAACTTTTGTTTAGAACTTCTGTAGCCTTACCAAGATATTTTTTAAGCTTATCTATTGCTTGATTCAGTTCTGCTTCACTTGAATCTTTACCTATAAATCCGTGATTGGCTTTGTTTCTGAGATCTTTTATTTGATTGATAAGTCCTATAAACTCTTTCGAAAATAATTTAGGCTCTTCTGCGAATAGCTTTCCTAACCCTGCTTCTCTAAAATCTGTATCTTCCCAGTCTAATTCTGATTCTTCCAAAATAAAAGTGATCATACTTTCCCTGAGAGCTGTTAAGGACTGGGCATATCTGTTTTTCTCAAAATAAATTTCTGCAAGTTTTAGCTGTTTTTCCCAGTTCTTAGAAATATTTTGAAAAATTTCTGAGGATTTTTCTATATCATTTATCAAAAATTCCATTGCTTTTAAGTTTGAAGGAATCGGTTCTAAATTTTTGGATACATTTATCACATCGTTTAAAGATTTTATATAAAAATCAAGAGCTGTAAATCCGAAGGCTTTCGAAGATTTCTCTAAAACTTTGGGAAGTTTTCCGAGATTATGGTAATGTATTTTTTCCTCATTTGGAATTTGTTTATATTTTTCCTGAATAAGATCTCCCATTTTCCTGCTGTCGCCGTATTCTTTGTAAAGTGTATAACCTTCGATCCAGTTATTCATTTCTAAAATAGGAAGCATATCTATGATTGGCTTTACATCTCCCTGAACTTCAAACATTCCGTAATAAACACCTTTAATTTTTGCGTTTTTAACTTTTTCAAAAAAGTTCATAACAGTTGATATAAAAAGAGGAATGGAGCGAAATCCGTGTGTTAAATCCATGTATATATCTTTATTTTCAACGTCTAAACCTGAAAGTATTTCAAACATCTGCCAGAATTCTTGATGATTTGTTCCAAACGGAATGACTACTTTTTCATATTCTCCAATCGATTGGTCTGCCAAATTCCAACGTGATTGCTCCGTCCCAACTATATAAATTTTATCAGGTTTAATTATTTTTCTAATAACACTAAGCACATAATCTGTTCTTTCCTGAATGTCTCCAAATTTATAAATAGTTTCTTTATAATTTCCCGCACCTAAAATAGAAATAAGTATTTTCATTTTACTACCTCCGCTTTTTTAATTTTTCCAAATGTTTCTATTTTCAAGTTTATTTTTTCTAAAAGATTTTTTGTTGTGTGGACTTTTTTGATGGCATTATTTAGATGTTTTTCGAGTGTTTCATACTCACCGATTGCGTCTTCTATATTATTTTGTAAAGCATTTATTTCTGTTATTACGATTTCTACATCCTGTTCTATTTCGAATGCTTTTAAACCTTCTGAAATTACCTGAAAATATGCAAAAATTGTGTTTGGAGATACTGGAAAAACTCTTTTTGCTACTGCGTACTTATAGACCTCTGGCTCATTAACAAACAGTTCATACCATATTGATTCTGAAGGTATATACATCAATGCAAAGTTTGTTGTTCCATGGTCTGGTTTTATATATTTTTTAGAAATGTCATCTATCATTTTTTTGATGTCGTTTATTAACGATTTTTTACTTCCGTTACCTTGAGTGAATTTTTTGAAGTTATCCAGAGGGAATTTTGAATCAATAGGGAGAACTTTTCCATCTAACTTTATGATTGCGTCAACTTGGTCTGTCCCGATAAAATACTGAAAATCATATCTGTCTTTTGGAAATATATCTTTGATTAGATTTTCTAAAAGAATTTCTCCGAATGTTCCTCTTGATTTTGGTGGTTTTAAGATTTCCTGTAATTCCTGTATTTCTGAGGATATTTTTTCTACATTTTGGAGCTGCTGGTCTATTTTTCCAATTTTTTCTGAAAGGTCTTTTGTGCTGTCTGTGAACTCTTTATTTACATTTTGGATTGTGTTTTTTATGTCTTTAACGAGATTTGTGCTGTTTTCTGAGAGTTTTTGGGATATTTCGGCTATTGTTTTGTTTATTTCTTTTTCTATTTCTGTTAATTTTTGTTTTGTTTCGCTTGTGCTGTTGTCTGTTTTCGAACTGATTTCTGATGATGTTTTTTGAACTTCTTCTTTTAGATGGAATAATTGCTCAATTAGATTGGATTTTGTTTGTTCTAAGCTGGTGTTTACATCTTTAACCAATTTGTTTTCAAGCTCTGTGTCTAATATCTGGACTTTTTGCTGGATGGTTTCTAATGTTCTTCGGATTTCTTCGTTGTCGTGTATGAGTTTTGATTCTAATTCGCTGAGTTTTGAGTCTGATGTCTGTGATTTTAATTGTCTGTAGATCATTATTCCGATGGCTAATACTAATAAAAGAACTGCTAAAATGGAAACTTGAATAAAGATTGGTGTCATTTTTATGACCTCCCCAAAAGGTTTTAAATATATAAACGTGTTTTATGTTGGTTTTCTGACAGGGTGGGTTATTTTTTCTGTGTTAAAACACACCAGCCTAAAAGTTCATTATCTATTGTTAGTTTTCTGGATTTATTTGGGAAATCTGGATATCCTCTATGAACCAAATACCCATAGGCTTCCGAATATAATTCTGGATTAAACTCTTTTACCAAAAGATTTATTGTAGTACTTAAAAATCCTTGATGTTTACCGAGTCTGAGAATTATATATTTTTTCTCAGGTGAGATTTTTGCAAGATTTTTTCTTTTTTCAAGTTTTTCTAAAATTTTTGATTTTTGATCCTCTTTAATTTCTTTTGTTTTATTAAAATACTCTATATCTGATTCAATGACATTTAACGCAAATTCAGAACAAGCTTCTCTAATTTTTTTCATTCCTAAGTATATAAAAGTCTCGGGAAATATTTTTTTATATTCACTATTAAAGGGAACTCTTAAATCAACTATAAAATTAGAACCTGATTTTAATAATTCATGTAGTTCTTCAAAATGTCTTGAAACTCCCAATGCTGTAATATCTTTAATATTTAAAATATCATTTGGATTTTTTAAATTAGAATCAGAAATTAGCAAAATTTTGAGAATATCCTTTTTTGCATCTGCAAACTTAAAATCTTTGTCAAAAACTTTTTGAAAACCAGCTCTAAAAACTATACTTTCCCATCTCTGTTCTAAATATGAGAAATTTTTCTTAATTTGTTTTTTCTTGTCTCTTTCATCTCTAAAATGCTTTACATTTAAACAATTTTTATATTCATTTAAAAACTGATTTTTTATCTTTTCATCTTCATTAAATTTATCTTTTAGGATTTTATAGAATAAAGCTGTTCTAATTGCACCTTTTATTTCTGTTCCGGGAATATAAACCTGACTATTTTCTCTAATAAATTCCCATATCTGTTTATACTCATTCCTACCTGTTTTTACACTTCCTTTTAATTCAGATATATAGGTTGGTTCAATACTTAATTTAAAATCTTTCAGAATATCCCCTAAATTTTTTGTTAAAGGATTTCTCTCTATGATTGCTGTAAGATTTAGTAGTCTTTGTGGATTATTTTTTAAAGCTCTGACAACTTTTTCAAAGTTATAAATTTTAATTTTTCCATTGTCAAATGTATAAGACCAGTTGCTTATCTGGTCTCCGCTTCCTATATGAACTGGTGAAAGTGTGGTTAACACATATTTCATTTTTAGTTTCCCCCTTGAATAAATAAAGGAAATGCAAGTCCGTATTGATATATAACCTTTTTATTCTTATCTTTTTCCTCTATAACTTTTGCGTTGAAAAACTGTCCATAAATATCTTTTTCTTTTTTTACTTTTAAAGTAGAACCTTCTTTGAGATAAATGACTTTGTCTTTCCAGATATCAACATCTTTAAAATCGTAGTTATTATCAATAGCACCTCTAAATGTGAAATAGTCGAAATAGCTATTGGATAAATCGTAAGTCTCTTTTTCAGGAATGATAGGGGCAAGTGTTATGAATTTATCAGTCTTGTTTTTTAAATATTTTTCTATTTCAGGGAATGGTTCAAACTTGCCAAATATAACCCTCCCATATCCAACAGAGCGATTACCACCGAGTCCTATGTCCTGTAAAAGATTAAATACTGTTTCAAGTTCTTTTTTTATATTTTCATTTTTTATAGCAATTAGAATATATCCTTCACTCATAGCCACAACTTCTTCAAAAAACAGCTGACCGCTACCTTCTGTTGTTCCGTAGAGTCTATCTATTGAGGCATGAGGAATAGCATCTTTACTTGCCAGACTTCCTTTACTTTCTTCTATTTTCTTTTTTAGTTGTTCATTTAGCTCAAGCTCATTTTTTATTTTATTTTCTAAAACTTGTTTCATAAGTTCGAAATCTATATACGAAATCTTTTTTAACTTTTTATAATCGTCATCTGAATTTTCTACTCTTTTTGCTTTTAAGTTTGGTTTTGGAAAGTAATATCTGTCTTCTTCCCGTGGTAGTATTGAACTTAAAATAAAAGGTATTTCTCCATCTCTATATTTATTTAGCAAGTTATTTAATTTTTCTTCTCCATATAAAAGGGAATATGCCCAGCTTATAGCCCCAAATATAGTGTAAGAAGATGGAAAATCTTTAAATAATGAAGTTGGTGTTATGTCTATTTTGTATAAATTCATTTTAAGCACCTTTTAAATAGAATTTAATGCTTCATCTACAGTTCCAAAACTTCCTTTTTGTTCTGCTGCCTTTTTCCCTTCATAAGATTCTTTGCTTTTGTAGATTAACTCGATATTTCCAAATTGAACTCTGCCGTTTCCTCTTGAACCACCACCGCCTAAGTAGTTATCTTCAAGTCTTTTCATACCTTCAAAAATGATTCTTAATCTTTTGTGGTCTTGCTCATCAAAAACTTCATAAACTATTTCTACTTCAAATTCTGAACCTGCTGGGACTCTTTCTTGCTGTCTTGGGTTTGCTGCTGATGTTATTCTGTCTATTGCGTTTTCTGTTTTTATTTCTGTGTATAAACCAGCCCCTAATTCATCTTCCCATTTTTTTATGGTTTCTTTTGTTGGATATGCGTCATAAACTTTTATTCTAACGGGACCAGCTGGGATTTTTTTAGAGTCAGTAGCTCCTATCCCAAAAATAACAGCAACATCTGCAGGTGTATTTTCGTCTACAACATATTTAATTTCAGATTCTATTTCACCACGATTGTTTGTTTTTGCTCCTACTAATCCATATTGCCATTCTAATAATCCTCTCATTTTTCCTTTTAAAGAAGAACCGGGGATATACGGCATACCTTCTTTTATTTGTCTATCTGAAAGATTTATAGATGTTGATGTTTTAATAACTGGGTTATCTATTCCGCCGATTTCAAAACTTTCTTTTGAACCACCAATATGAAGTCCTGTCAAACATTTTAATTTTGCTTTTATTACATAAGTTCCTTGAAAGTTAAAATTCATTTTTTACCCCTCCTTTTTTAAATTCCAGCACATATAATATTGCATGTAGTTTTTACAAGTATTATATTATCCGATACTCTAATTATTGATATTTCAAAGTTATCTAAGCCATAAAAAAGATCTTTTTTACATTTTTCTTTACCTACATCCTTAAGATCATTTGCAGTTCTTTCTTCTAAATCCACAAAAAATTCTGCGTAATTTTTGTAGTTTTGAGTGATATATAATAAACCAACTGAATAAGCATCACTCATTCGAAATACATTTTTTATTTTTAAATTTGGAATAACTTCTTTTAAATATGGAATTATATTCCCTTTTACAATTCCTAAAAATTCTGGTGTTTTTGGTTTCTCATTTGCAAAAGAAATGCTAAAGCATAACAAAAATACAAAAATCATTTTTTTCATAACTGATCCTCCTTATTCGTATTGTTTGTTATATGCAACAATTGCTGTCATAAATTCTTCAAACATTTTAAAATCTTCTTTATCTGCGTTATCTTTTAACTTATCTAAACAGGCTACTAAGAGATGATAAAAATTTTTAGGCATTAAATCTCTTCCTTGGGCATAAGCTAATTTTGGATATAAAAGATAAAGTTCTGTTTCATCTTGGGTTATATCTTTAATTCTTTTTTCACAAATATCTTTTACTTCTGCAAATATTTT
>JALVEZ010000173.1 GCA_027030405.1 Hydrogenothermaceae bacterium
AGGGCCAAACACAGGAGGAATGGGAGCCTACTCACCTGCACCGATTATAGATGAACAACTGGAAAAAGAAATTTTAGATAAAGTTATGTATCCAACGTTAAAAGGAATGATGAACGAAGGAAGAAGATTGAGAGGTTTTCTATATGCAGGATTGATGATAGGTTCAAAAGGTATAAATGTTTTAGAGTTTAATGTAAGAATGGGAGACCCAGAAACGCAACCGATAATCAGAAGATTAGAATCTGATCTGGTTCAGCACATTTTAGATATCCTTGATGGAAAAATAGAAGATGTTCAGCCTGAATGGTCGAACAAATGGTCTATAGGTGTTGTCATGGCTTCCAAAGGTTATCCAGGAAAATATGAAAAAGGAAAAGTTATAACAGGAATAGAAGAAGCAGAAAAAGATCCTGATATAGTAGTATTCCATTCTGGAACAACAATAAAAGATGGTCAATTAGTAACAAACGGTGGAAGAGTTTTAACCGTTACTGCAGTTGGAAACACATTGAAAGAAGCCAAAGAAAAAGTTTATAAGGCAGTAGAAAAAATTCATTTTGAAGGTGCCCATTACAGAAAAGATATCGGAGATAAAGGGATAAAAAGATTGGGACAAAAAGGTTAACATGGAAGGGAGTTATTTCCCTTCTCTCTTCAATCTCCAACATCTAAGATCTTTTTTTATCTAAATCTAGAAAAATTTCATAAAAAATTAGAAATATATATATGAATAGTTTATAATAAATCGTTCAACAAATGCTCTTTAGGAGGCAAAGCTTATGTTAAATTATGACGTTTTAATAGTTGGAGCCGGTGGAGCTGGATTAATGGCAGCTTTAGAAGCCAGCAAACACAAAGATGTAAAAATTGGAGTTGTAACAAAAGTATATCCTACAAGATCACACACAGGAGCAGCTCAAGGTGGTATTAATGCTGCATTAGCAAATGTTGATCCATCAGATAGTCCAGAAGTTCATGCCTTTGATACTGTGAAAGGTAGTGACTACTTAGGTGATCAGGATGCAATAGAATTTATGTGTAATGAAGCACCAAAAAGAATTTATGAATTAGAACATTTAGGTGTTCCTTTCTCAAGATTACCTGACGGCAGAATAGCCCAAAGACCTTTCGGTGGTGCAGGTTTTCCAAGAACTGCATATGCTGCAGACAAAACGGGACACGTTATTCTCCACACACTTTATGAACAATGCTTAAAAAATGATGTTGAATTTTTAAATGAATGGTTTGTAAAAGAACTTATTGTAGATAATGGCGAAGTTAAAGGTGTTATCGCAATAGATATAAGAAACGGTGAAGTACATGCAATAAAAACAAAAGCAGTAATATTTGCTACTGGTGGATATGCAAGAGTTTACTGGGTAAGAAACTCTAATGCCATAGGTTCAACAGGAGATGGATTAGCAGTTTGTTATAGAGCAGGAATACCTTTAAAAGATATGGAATTTATGCAGTTCCATCCAACAGGTCTTCGTTCAACAGGTATCCTTGTTACGGAAGGTGCAAGAGGTGAAGGTGGATACCTTATAAACAATAAAGGCGAAAGATTTATGAAAAGATATGCTCCTGAGAAAATGGAGTTGGCTCCCCGTGATTTAGTTGCAAGAGCTATCGAAACCGAGATTTTAGAAGGTAGAGGCTGGGGAGAAGGAATGTATGCTTACGTTCATCTTGACCTGAGACATCTCGGAGCTAAAAAAATAAAAGAAAAATTACCTCAGATCAGAATGCTCGCTATTGATTTCGAAGGTGTTGATCCTATTGAAGAGCCTATCCCTGTTAGACCAACTGCCCACTATTCAATGGGTGGAATACATGTTGAAGACTACGAAACGAGTATGACTCCTGTGGAAGGTGTCTACGCAGTAGGTGAATGTGCCTGCGTATCAGTTCACGGGGCAAACAGATTAGGTGGTAACTCTTTATTAGATATTGTTGTGTTTGGTAAACCTGCAGGTGCTGCTGCAGCTGAACTTGCTAAAAACAAACCTGAAGATACATCTTTTGATCTGAAAGCAGAAGAGGACAGAGCAAGAAAAGAAATTGAAGAACTTCTCAAAAAAGAAAGTAAAGAAAATATCAATGATATCAGAATAGAAATGGCCCAAACAATGTGGGATAAAGTTGGTATATTCAGAGAAGAAAAACCAATGCAAGAAGCAATTGAAAAAATAAAAGAACTGAAAGAAAGATACAAAAATCTTGCTCCTGGAGATAGTGGAAAACTATTCAATACAGCGTTGATCAACTATATTGAGCTCGGATTCTTACTTGATATTGCAGAAGCTATTGCAGTTAACGCAGAGAATAGAAAAGAAAGCCGTGGGGCTCACGCAAGAAGAGATTACCCTGATAGAGATGATGAAAACTGGTTAAAGCACAGTCTTTCTTACTATACGGAAGATGGCCCTAAAATCGAGTATTCAGAAGTAAGAATCACTAAATGGCAACCTCAAGAAAGAAAATACTAAAAATTATTCAATATAAAGGGGGCTTAAAAGCCCCCTTTTTTCATTTCTGATCAAATTTCCCCTTGAAAAATATCCGATAAAATATTACATTATTATTATAAATAAATTTTATAAAAAATAACTAAAATAATGGAGGATACCAGATGGAAAAGGCAGTAGAAAAAGTTCAGGAACATGTGAAGCACATCGAGAAACTTCTCAACAAAGTCACAAAAGAAATCGAGAAAATCGATAAAGAGTTAAGAGAGGTTAGGGAGCAACTAACCAAAAAAGAAGAAGAAATCATAGAAACAGCAAGAGAAATAAGACATTTAGAACACAAAATAAAAGAAGTTAAACAAAAACTTAAGAAAAATAGAAAACTTTTACAGGAAGCAGAAACAGAAAGGCAGCTTGAAAGATTAAGAGAAGCCAGAACAAAACTTTTAAATGAGCTTTATGAATTTTCAAACAAATTAGATGAACTCAAAGAAAAGTTTAAAAATCTAACCTTTGAAGAAGATAAACTTTTAGAAAAAGAAGACAAACTCGAAAAGAAAAAACAAAAACTTTTAAAAGAACATGATGTTTTATTAAAAGAGCTGGAAAGATACTTAGAACAATTAGGGAACAAAATTACACAGTTTAGAGAACTTCATAATCTTTAACCAAAGAGAGGGGCAATATCTATGCCCCTTTATCCAAACTGTAATCTCTCTTTTTTATACACAGAAATAACGCTCAAAACCAGACCTATAATTAATGAAAACGTCATCAATGAACTACCACCATAACTTAAGAAAGGAAGTGTTATTCCCACCACAGGAGCCAATCCCATTGTCATTAAAATATTGATGAATGCCTGAGTAGCAAGTAATCCGCCTGCACCATAGCATATAAATTTCCCTGGTAGATTTTTTATCTTATATCCCCAGTAAAAAATCCTTAAAGTTAACGCAAAATACACTGAAACCAGTACAAAAGAAACAATAAATCCCCATTCTTCACCGATTGAAGCAAATATAAAATCGGTATGCTGCTCTGGAAGGAAATAAAGTTTAGATTGTGTTCCGTGAAGAAAACCTTTTCCAAAGATCATTCCAGAACCGATTGCTATTTTTGACTGAAGTATATGGTAGGCACTACCTAGAGGATCTGCATCTGGATTTATAAAAGCCAAAATTCTATTTTTCTGATAGTCCTTTAGATGATTCCAAACAAAAGGAATAAGGAATATAACTGCAGTCACAGTTCCTATTATATATTTTTTAGGAATTTCCGCTAAAAACACAATAAATACAAAAGGTAAAAACAGCGTTATGGCAGTTCCAAGGTCAGGCTGAATCAGTGTCAGGTATGCAGGTATTGCTGTAATTACGAATATTTTTAGGGTGTCTTTTATTGATATAGGCAAATTCACATTTTGAAGCATAAAAGGAATTATTAATAAAAGAACAAATTTCATAAATTCAGATGGTTGCAACGTAAAAAACCCTAACTTTATCCATCTCTTTGCACCTAAAATGGTAAGACCAAAAAATTTCACATAAATTAAGCTGAGGATCCCAATGATATAAAGATGGACTGAGTAGTTAAGCAATTTTCTGTAATCGATAAAAATAAATGTCAAAATTAAAAAAACAGAAATAACTGCAAAAAACAACTGTTTAAGCCACAAATTACCATACTCATGAACTGAAGCACTATATATACTAAGTGTTCCCCAGAATATTAAGAAAAGCACAGGTAGAAGTATAAACAGATCAACCCTTTTTATAAATTTGTAATAATCTTTTATATTCATACTTAATTTCCTGGTATAAAAATATTTTCATCAATCGATTTTTCTATTATAGATTTAACAATTGGAGCAGCTACACGACCACCACTCTCACCGTGTTCAACAAAAACAGAAACTGCATATTTTGGTTTTTTATAAGGATAAAAATCAACAAACCACGCATGATCCTTCAGTTCCCATTTATCATGTTTTTGTTTCCTTTTTAAATATCTATAAACCTGTGCAGTTCCTGTTTTACCTGCATTTTTAACAGGAGCGTCAGCCATTCGTTTTGCAGTCCCTCTTTTTCCATAAACAACTAAATACATACCTTTTTTTATAACGTTTATAAAATGTCTGTTAACATCAACATCCCTTAAAAAAACATCAGGCATTTTATACAATCTTTGATCTTTATTACTGAAATAAGCTTTTAATATTTTAGGTTTATAAACCTTACCACCATTGGCAATTGGAACAACAATCTTTGTAGCATCAAAAGGAGTAATGGCAAGATATCCCTGTCCAATGCTCAGGTTAATTGTATCACCGTAAAACCAGACCTCATTTAGTCTTTGCATTTTCCAATCTGGAGATGGAACCCTTGCTCTTTTCTTCTCTATTTCATCGTTCAGTATTTCACCGATCCCAAATTTATACGTGTAGTAATTAATTCTATCAACTCCCAACTGAAGACCAACCTGATAAAAGAATGTATCACAGGACATTTCAAGTGCCTGAGCTATTGTTATTTCCCCACAACCAGCTGGATTCCAGTTTCTGTATGTCCATTTTCCAATGGAAAATGACGGGCCACTCTGAATTTTCGTATAAGGTGTGATAATTTTTTCCTGAAGTGCACCTGCTCCTACTATGATTTTAAAAATAGATCCAGGAGGATAAAGTCCGTTTAAAGCTTTATTGAACAGCGGCTTATATTTATTGTTCAGTATTTTTTTCCATTCTTTTGCTGATAATCCATCTGTAAACTTTTGTATATTGTAAGTTGGATAACTGAGAAGTGCCAGTATTTCATAGTTCTGAGGATTAACAACAACAACGGCTCCTGATTTTTGACCAGATTCGACAAAAGAGTCGTAAGCTATTTTTTGTAGTCTTGCGTCAATAGTCAGATATATATCATTTCCTCTTTTCGCCTGCTTTTCCCATAAAACCTTTTTTTGTCTTCCTAATGCATCAACGATGACTGCTATTGCCCCTGGCTCACCTTTCAAGTATTCATCAAATGTTTTCTCCACGCCGCTTTTACCGACAATCATATCTGGCTTAAGATAAGGTTTTTCCCTTAAATCCTTTTTTGAAGGGTATCCGACATATCCTAAAACATGAGGCATATATTTCGCATACTCAGTATATTTTCTTTTAGGGACAACTTCCACATAAAAACCTTTAAAAAGGTAAGAATTATTAAAAAATCTTTTTAGCTGTTTGTCTGTAAGATTTTCATGAACTATTATTTTTGTTATCAATCCTTTTTCAAAACTTTCTTGAACTTTAGGAGAAAGCTCTATTCCGAGATAATCTTTAAGATTTTTTTCCAACTGTTCTAAATCTTCCCTCTTTTTAACAATATAAGGCAATGCAGAAAGAGAGAATGTAGGAACATCGTACGCTAAAAGAACACCGTTCCTATCAAAAATTTTCCCACGGGGTGGATTTATTGTAAAAAGTCTTACATAGTTATTCTCGGAGATTTCCCTGTAGTAAGAACCTTTTATAACCTGCAAATGAACAAGCCTAAAAATTATTATAAAATACAGTAAAAACATAAATAACAAAACAACTTGAAATCTTGAAAATTTAAACATCCTTCCCTACTTACAGTTCTTGTTTTTCCAGTCTTTTATTATTAATCTCAATTAAATAAAAAATTAAAACATTTAAGACTACGTAGATAATAAAATAACCAGACAAATAAAATATTCCTGTTTTTAGAAAAATTAAGCCTGTTTTCAACACAATATCAAAAACCGAAATAAGAACAATTAAAAACCCCTTATAAAGGGTTCCGCTTAAGAAAAATTTCTTTTTTAAATTCTCTGTTATTAAAACGATCAAAATTTTTGAAACAAAATTAAAAAATAAAACTGTAGGAACCATCAGATCCTGTAAGAAACCTAATATTCCTGCCAAGTAAAGGGATTTCTTTAGATCTGATCTTAATGTAAAAAGGATTATATAAATTGTTAAAAAATCTGGGAAAAAGTTAAATACGATCATATATTTGGACAAAATAGTACTTTGAAAAACAAGAATTAAAAATCCAAGTATATAAAATTTAAGCTCTTTTAAGTTCATTTTTTCTTCAGATTTTCAGGTTTTTTAAGAACTACAACATATTCAAGGTTATACGGGTATAAAAACAGTTTTACTTTTATGTCCTGGAAAAAATTCCCTTCTTCGTATGAAACTTCTTTCACCATCCCGATTGGAATACCTGCAGGATATCCATCTATACCAGCCGTTTCAACAATATCTCCAATCCTTATATCCTGTTCAGGTTTTACATATTTTAGAATTCCGCTGTCAATGTCTATTCCCTGAAAAAATGCTATCTCTCTCGTTTTTTTAGTTCTAACCGTTAAGTAAAAATTTTTATTAGAAGCCAATAAAACAGTTGAAGAAAAAAGACCAACTTCAGATATTATCCCTGCAAAATATCCATCAGCTACAACTATATCTCCTTCCTTAATTCCATCATTTGATCCAAGATTTATAATTAAAGAATTTATCCAGTTATCTCCAGAATATCCAATAACCTTTCCTGTAACATAATCTAATTTTTTTGTATTTATTTTCTCCACAAAGTTAAGTAATTTTTTAAGTTTTATATTTTCAACTTCTAAATTTTTATACTGGATAATATTTAGCTCTAACAAATCTATCTTTCTTTTTAGATCTTCATTTTCCTTCAAGAGTTTTGATTTACTTTCCATTGTTTGAATAATATCTGAACCGATATCCGAAATTCCAGAAAACACCCATTGAACTGGATATGTGATTGTAAGAACAGTTCCTTTTAATTTTGATAACAGACCGTTATCCCTTGTATCTGTGGTAATAAAAACAACAATAAGAATCAGAAAAGAAATTAAACCAAATCCAACTCTAAAATAAATATTTTTAAAGAACTTCTTTATCTTACTTTACTCCTTTCAGCATCTATTCAAAAGAAACACGTTTGATAAGCTCTATATCTGCAAGAGCATCACCTATCCCTTTAGCCACTGCAGTTAAAGGCTCTTCACAATAGGATACAGGAAGACTGGTTTCATCTCTCAATCTCTGATCCAACCCATATAACAATGATCCACCACCAGCAAGAACAATTCCCCTTTCTACGATGTCAGCTGCAAGTTCTGGAGGGGTTTTTTCAAGTGCAGTTCTAACAGCATTAACAATTGCACCGACAACATCTTCAAGTGCTTCTCTGATCTCTTTTCCTTTTATCTGAATTCCCCTCGGCATTCCAGTTATATCTCTACCGCTGATCTCCATTGTCTCTTCATCTCT
Source organism: Hydrogenothermaceae bacterium (assembly GCA_027030405.1). Lineage (GTDB taxonomy): Bacteria > Aquificota > Aquificia > Aquificales > Hydrogenothermaceae > JALSSE01. The sequence continues at coordinate 7,783 of JALVEZ010000173.1, forward strand.
TTCTGTTGGATACGCAGAACCTAACTGGATTTTTATCTTTTCGGCAGTTTGTTCACCTATTAAGATCTGATGTTGTCTTTTTAGATATTGGAGAATGGCTTCGTTCATGTCATCTCCGGCAGTTCTAATTGAATAAGATAAAACAAGACCAGAAAGTGATATAACGGCAATTTCAGAAGTACCACCACCGATATCAACAATCATATTACCACCAGGCTCTCTAATTGGAAGTCCTGAACCTATTGCAGCAGCCATCGGTTCAGCAATAAGATAAACTTCTCTTGCACCAGCCTGTCTTGCTGCATCAATTACGGCTCTTTTCTCAACGGTTGTTATACCTGAAGGAACACCGATAATTACCCTTGGTCTAGCTATTGTTGCCATTGGAAGGTTTGAATGAACTTTTTTGATAAAGTATTTAAGCATAGCCTGTGTAACATCAAAATCTGCAATAACTCCATCTTTCAAAGGTCTAACAACCCTCACAGATGGAGGTGTTTTACCGATCATCTCTTTTGCTTCTTTCCCTACTGCGATAATATTTCCTGTTTTTTCGTCAATTGATACTATTGATGGTTCTGATAATATAATTCCTTTTCCTCTAACAAAAACTATTGTATTTGCAGTTCCTAAATCAATTCCGATATCATTTGAAAAAAATCCGAAAAGTTTTGCTGATAACATTAAAAAATTTCCTCCGATTATGATGTCAAGTAAGAAAATATATTATACTATATATATTTAGCAATATATATTGGAGGAATAACATGTTTAAAGGTTCTATGGTTGCTCTCATCACTCCTTTTAAAAATGGAGAATTAGATAAAAAATCATTAAAAAATTTAATAGATTTCCACGTTGAAAATGATACGGATGCAATAGTAGTTGCAGGAACAACAGGCGAATCTGCAACATTAACATATACAGAACATGAAACATTAATCGAACTTGCCGTAGAATATGCAGACAAAAGGATACCTGTGATAGCAGGAACAGGTGCAAATGCTACCCATGAAGCCGTTGCCTTAACTGCTTTCGCTGAAAAAGTAGGGGCAGAT
>JALVEZ010000174.1 GCA_027030405.1 Hydrogenothermaceae bacterium
AAGAGATCTTACAAAAATCAGAGGGTATAGATTCTAAAAAAGATATTCCATCTTTAATGGCATTGGAAGGGGAAATAAGAAAAAAATATTACGAAGCATTTAATGTGGTTTTGAATATTGGAGATTTTTATTTTGATAAAAGAACCAAAAGACCGCCAGAAAATCCTTTAAATGCCCTGATCAGCTTCGGAAACTCATTAATATACACCACCATTTTATCCCAGATTTACAGAACACATCTTGATCCTAGAATTGGCTACCTTCACGAAACAAATCAGAGAAGTTTCAGTTTAAATCTGGATTTGGCAGAAATTTTTAAACCGATTATTGTAGATAGAGTTATTTTTAGCTTGATAAATAAAAATAAAATCCAACTTAAACATTTTGAAGAAGATATTGATTATACCTATCTAAATGAAAAAGGAAAACAGATATTTATACAGGCTTATGAAGAAAAACTTAATACCACCATCAAGTATAAAAACCTCGGAAAAGTTTCTTACAGAAAACTGATAAGACTTGAATGTTATAAACTTTATAAACATTTCTTTGGTGAAGAAATTTACAAACCATTTGTGGCAGGTTGGTGAGATATGTTTATTATTCTTGTGTATGATGCAAATGAAAAAAGAGTTCAAAAATTCCATAAAACATGCAAAAAATATTTAACATGGGTTCAAAATAGCGTTTTTGAAGGAGAAATAAGCGAAGCTACTTTGAGGATTTTAAAGGACGAACTAAAAGAAATAATGGATAAAAACGAGGATAGTGTTTTGATCTATAAATTCAGAACTAAGAAATACTATGACAGAGAAATGATAGGTATACCAAAACCTTCCCACGAAGATTTATTTATTTAATACGCAAGTATTCATCTATTTTTTGGAGTAACTCTTCTAACGTGGATACTTTTTCTACCCCTTCAATATCATGTGTTTTATAACCAAAAACTTTCTTTTTTAAGATTTGTGAATAAGCCAACTCTGAAAGTGTTCCATATCCTCCTGAAATTGCTATCACAAATATTCCTGTCGCTACAACAATAGGATTTCTATTCCAGTTCATTCCTGTATTGATTTTTATATCCACATATGGATTAGCTTCTTCTCCTGTATAAGAAGGCATTATTCCTATGGTTAGTCCGTTTTGTTCTTTTGCACCTTTCGAAACCGCCTCCATTATGCCTGTTCTCCCGCCAGAACACACGATAAAATTTCTTTTTGCAAGTTCTTTTCCTAATTCATATGCAAAAATATATTCATCTGAATCTTTAGAAACCGTTGAGCTACCTATCACTGATACAATTTTCACTTTAGTGCCCTTTTATAAGAAAATTTTCACAAATATTTCACAACTAAGGTCTATTATATATATCAAGAAGGAAGAAGAAGTTTTCTCCCAAACCTCCCCCTCCATAAATTTTGGCTCTCGAAAGAGAGCCTTTTTTTATAATAAACCTTTTAAATCAAGAAAACAACAAAAATGAAATTTATAGATAAACTGATCACAAATAAAAAAAGGTGCCTGAAAAGGCACCTTTCAAATAATAATGAATTAAATTTAAAATTTAACTTATAAAGATTTTACGCAAGCTAAAACATCATCGTAGTTAGGTTCTTCAGTGATTTCAGGAACTAACTGTTTGTAAACAACTTTTCCTTCACCATCAACTACGAATACTGCTCTTGCTAAAACACCTTTTAAAGCTCCTTCAGAAATTAAAACTCCGTATTTTTCCATATCTCTGTATCTGAAGTCAGATGCCACAGTTACGTTAGAGATGTTGAAAGATTCACAGAATCTTTTTTCTGCGAAAGGTAAGTCCATAGAAATAACACATACGTCAATGTCTAAACCTTCAACTAACTGGTTGAATTTTTGAGTTTCTGTTTCACACACAGGTGTGTCTAATGAAGGAACAGTGATGATTAATTGAGGTTTTCCTTTAGCACCACCAACAGTTACTTCTGATAAATCAGAAGCTACTACAATTACTTCTGGTGCTCTGTCACCTACGTTTAATTCTGGCCCTACTAATGCTACTGGATTTCCTTTTAAATTTACAGTTGCCGCCATACGACTACCTCCTAAGTTTGTTTTTTGTTAACTGAGAATAAGTCTAACTTTTAATAAGAGGCAATCATATGACGATTATCAGATTAAAGATTTTTCTTAACTTACTTTTTCACTTTTTTCTAATTTTTCCACTAAAACTTCTTGAACTCTTCTTATATTTGTTCTTAAAACTTTAAATCGAACATTTCCTATTATGATTTCCTCACCTTTTTTAGGCATTCTACCTAAAGTGTATATAATTATTCCTGCAACTGTTTCGTAAGGGCCTTTAGGGAACTTTTCACCGATTAATGTTTCTACTTCCTTAAGTTCAATTCTTCCATCAACTATGAGTTTGTCTTTTGTTTGTCTCTTTATCATTTTCTTTTCTTTTTTTGAGAATTCATCTCTGATTTCTCCGACTATTTCTTCAAGCACATCTTCCAATGTAATAATCCCCATAGTTGCTCCTCTTTCATCAACAACTACAGCCATATGATCTTTAAATTTTTTAAATCCTTTTAAAACATTTGGAAGACTGGTGAATTCTGGAAGGTATCTTATAGGCCTTACATAATCGTCTATTAAATCATCAATATCTGCTTCTGCAAGGTCGTATGCTCTGATAACGCCAATTATCTCATCTATACGCTTTTTATAAACAGGTATTCTGGAAAATCCTGTATCTTTAAATAGATGTATCATGTCAACAATTTTCGTTCCATATTCTACTGCTACAACATCAGAAAGTGGAACAACAATTTCACCTAATCGTCTTTCTTGAAATATTATCACGTTTGCAATAATCTTCTTTTCTAACTCATCTATCCCTTCAGATTCCAGTATAAGTGCATCTAAAAGCTCTTCCCTTGAAAGGATATTGTCTTTCTTCTCTTCTAATCTGAAAACAAAGAAAACAATCTTTGTTATTAATTTAGCTATTATCAATAAAGGATATAAAAGTTTCCTAAAGAACTCTAAAGCAGGAACTATGAAGTAAATAAGCTTATCTGCATAATGTTGGAACACACTTTTAGGAAGTATCTCACCAAATAGAAGTGTTATAACAATAATACTTTCTGCAAATAGCTCTTCCTTTGAATGTAAAATAGGAATATACTCACTAAGATTCATTAAAAAATTAACAAATATTGCAGTGATACTTACGATGCTTAAAGTCGTTCCTATTAAAGTTGTTGCAACATACTCATCAAAACGTTTCTCTAAAAGTTTATAAATTTTTTCTGCTTTTTTATCTCCGTTTGCAGCTAAATATTTTAAACGGGATTTATTTACAGAAAATAATGCAAGTTCTGATCCTGAGAAAAAAGCCTCTAATATTAAGAAAAATAGTATTGTAATCAAATATGTAATCATTGCTCTTCTTCTTTCTCCTGATTTTGTTCTTGCTCTTCTTCAGGTAATTTCTCTATCAGAACTGAAATAATTCTGTTATTTTCCATTTCTAAGATTTTAAAGCGGTATCCCTGATAAATAAATTCTTCTCCTTTTTTAGGAAAACGCTTAAGATAATCCAATATAAAACCTGCCACAGTATCAAACTCATAATCTTCAGGAAGTTTTATACCTATAACTTCCTCCAATATCTCTACTTCTGTTTTACCTGAAACTTCCCACTTGTTCTCTTTTAGCTTCTTGATGTAAGGTTCTTCAGGTTCATACTCTTCAGGAATATCTCCTACGATAAATTCAAGAATATCCTGGAACGTTATCAGTCCTACAACCGTTCCATGTTCGTCAACAACAATAGCCATATGGTTTTTAGTTTCTTCAAATTTTTTCATAACATCTAAAAGGGTAGTAAATTCTGGAACAAAGTAAGCATCTCTAACAAATCTGTCTATCTTTTCTTCTTTTCCTTCAAATTTTAAAAAGATAATATCTTTTACATATAAAATTCCGATGATGTTATCTAAAGTTCCTTCATAAACAGGAATCCTACTGTAATCATGCTCTTTAATAATTTCTAAAACTTCTCTTACGGTAAGCCCTTTTTCTATGGCGAAAATGTCCCTTCGAGGTGTCATTATTTCACTTACGTTTGTTTTGTGCAGTTCAAGGGTAGATTCTATGATTTCCTTTTCCTCTTCTGTGAAGATATGTTTTTCAGTTCCAAGTGTTATCAGAGTAAGAAGATCATCTTCAGAAAGTTTATGGCTTTCTACAGGAAGTTCCAATCCAAGCTTTTTTAAGATTGCCTCTGCAATCTTCATAAAAACAAATCTAAATGGTGTAACTGCTATATAAAATGCATAAAAAGGTTTTGCAGCGAACATTGCGTATTTTTCTGGATAATAAGAGCCAATGGTTTTCGGTGTTATTTCTCCGAAAGTAAGAATAAGAATCGTCATTATGATAACTGCAAAGAAAAGGTATTCTTCACCAAAATACTTTATAACTAAAGCAGAAGTTATTGCTGAAGCAGTGATATTAACAAGTTCATTTCCAATTAAAAATGTGATTACAAGTTCTTTTGGCCTTGAGCGAAGTTTATCAACAATTTTAGCAGTTTTATTTCCCTTGCTTGCCAGTCTTTTTATTTTTAACCAGTCTAAAGAGAAAAACGATGACTCAATCCCAGCAAAAAATGCAGATAACAACAAAAGAATAAATATGATTACTAAGGAAATAATAAACTGATTATCCAACAAGGTGGCAGTAAACCTCCTGAGTTCCTACTTTCTTATATTCTGGTTCTGTTTTGCATATCTCTTCGGCAATTGGACATCTGCTATAAAAAACACAACCATTTTCAACAGGTTCTCTTTCTATTTCAGGTATTTTATCTAACTTACCACGCTGCAATGGACTTTCAGGTGGTATGCTCTGGATTAAAATCTGTGTATAAGGATGTAACGGGTTAAATAAAATATCCTTTGCATTCCCTTTTTCCATTATTTTTCCTTTATATAAAACTACTATTTTTTCTGACAAAAGACCAACAACATTAAGGTCATGGGATATAAATAAAAAACTGATATTTTTCTTTTCTTTCAGGTTATTTATAAGGTTTATAATCTGAAGTTGAACAGACACATCTAAAGCAGAAGTAGGTTCATCAGCCACAATAAAATCAGGGTCAAGGACTATTGCTCTTGCTATTGCCACTCTCTGCCTCTGTCCTCCAGAAAGTTCAGATGGATATCTGTCCAAAAATGTTTCATCTAAACCTGAATCTTTAATAGCTTTTATAACTTTTTCTTTCCTTTCTTCTTTTGGAAAGTTATGGACTTCTAAGGGCTCTTCTATAATTTTATAAATCTTAAAACGCGGATTTAAAGATGTTCGAGGATCCTGAAATATTATGGAAGTTTCTCTTCGGAATTCCTTTTCTTCTTTTCCTTTCAAAGAAAGAACATCTTTATCTTTAAAATAAATTTCACCTTCATCTGGTTGAATCAGCTTTAATATTAGCTTACCGATTGTTGATTTACCACTTCCTGACTCACCAACCAAACCGACGGTCTGATTTTTTTCAATGTCAAAGGAAACGTTATCTACTGCTTTGAAATATTCCTTTTTCAGGAAATTCTTTTTTACAAGATATTTTTTTGAAAGATTTTTGACACTTATTAATGGACTACTATGGGTTTCCATTATTTATGTTTTTTTACACCTCGTAAATAAAAATTTAAATGTATATTTTAACATAGATTTTATAGGCTAATCTCATATCAAACCATAACTATCGTCATATTCTTTGCAAATTTGTTTATATATCCATATATATAAAAGTAACTAATTTATGAGGTTATAAAATGAAAAAGCTGATTTTCATATATCTATTTTTTGCTTTCTATTCATTAAATACGTTCAGTATGGAGCTTATAAAAGTTGATAAAAATATTTATATGGTTGAAGGAACAACAGGTTTACCTTCTCCTGAGAATAAAGGATTTATATCAAACTCTTATGCTGTTTTAACAGAAAAAGGATGGTTCGTTATAGATGCATTATCAACGCCAGAACTATCAGAGGAATTTGTTAAACAATTACAGAAAGTAAGTAAAAAGCCTGTTAAATATATTGTAGTTACACATTATCATCAGGATCACTGGTTCGGAATAAAAACTTATAAAAATATCGGATCTACAATAATAGCCCACAAGAACTTAAAAAGTTTTTATAAAAGTGGAAATGCTGAGATGATGTTAGAGATAAGTAATAAAAATTTTGGAAATATATATAAAAATGTAAAACTCTATCCTCTTGACATTGTAATAGAGAATAAATCAGATATTAAATTCGGTGGATTTACATTCAAAATTTATTCAATGACTCCTGCTCATACGAACTCTGACATTGTAGTTCATATTCCAGAACTAAAGGTACTGTTTGTTGGAGACCTTGTTTTTTATAAAAGGATTCCTTTTGCAGGAGACTCAAATGCAAGTTCTAAAAACTGGTTGAAAGTTTTAAAACAACTGAAAAAATTTAATGCAAAATTAATATTTGCAGGACATAACAAGCCATTAAATAAAGAAAGTATCTCTTTTACTGAAAATTATTTAAAATTCCTGAGAGAAAAAATTTCTTACTACCTTGATGAAGGACTTGAATACGACCAGATAAAAGAAAAATTAAAGGACACACCTTATAAAGTGTATCCTATGTATGATGTTTTCCACTTTAAAAATATTTATAAAATTTACAATGAAATAGAGTTTGAAGACTTTGAATAAAAGAAAGTAGAAATTAATCCCCCCTTCGCTTCCCACGTTAATTTCTACTTTTCTTTTATATGTAATCTCCTTTTAGTCAGAAAAAATATAAAGTGGTATTACCATTAGTACTAAAAGTATTGCTATTGATAGGATGAGTGTCATCTTACTCACCTCCATTTTTATTAAACATATTCTAATTATTGAATACTCAAACGGCATGCCAATTTATTTTAAATAGAAAAAATTGTTAAAAATGTTGAATTATAAAGGCTTTAGAGGAATAGTTACGATAGAAGTATATTTTTGAAAATTTACAGTTTTTGCAAAAATGCAAAAAATTTTTTGAACAAATAAGAATAGGTTTTTTATGGTTTTTATATTTATTTTATTTTCTACCTTCAACTATAGGAAGATCTTCTCTGTTTCCCCATTCATACCATCCGCCTGTATATATTTTGACCTTTTTAGCTCCAGCAAGTTTGAAAGCTAAAAAAGCAAATGATGAACGATTACCGATTGTGCAGTATAAAATGATTTCTTTGTTTAGATCTATTTTAACTTTTTGAATTCTTTTCTTTATTTTGGTTATATCTCTAAACAGATGTCCTTTCTTTCCTAAAAAAGCTTTCCAGTAAATATATCTTGCCCCTGGAATATGTCCTGATCTTTTTATCTCTATAATTTTTTGTCTTCCTGCAAATTCCTGAAATGAACGAACATCTATTAAAATCTTGTCTTGAGGTGGTGTTCCATTAAGATATGCTTTTGCATATTCTAAAACTTCTTTCAATGTGGCTACCACATCATATCTTGGTTTTGGATTAAACATAGAAAGTTTTGGAACTACTTCCCCTTTTTCTGTTTTATATCCCTTTTTCTTCCATAAATTTAATCCACCGTCTATAATCTTTAGGTTTGTTTCGGGAACTCCCATAGCATACAAAACAAACCACACATAAGTGGCTGTATGAGGTAAATCTGAATAGTTAATTATGATTTTTGAGTTATTAGAAATTCCTTTTTGCGAAAATATCTTTTTTACAGTTTCAGGGCATAATGGTAAATAATTGCATTTTTGTTTTTCATTATTTTGTATGGCAACATCCTGAAGATAAAAAGCAGAAATATTAATAGCAGTAGGAATATGTTCTTTTTTATATTTTTCTGGATTGTCTGTATTTATAAAAATGTATCCTTTTTTCCCGATAAACTCCTTTGCTTCTTCTGGTGAGATAACATAAGGATTCGAAGCAAATGCGATATTATATATGACAAAGAATAAAATCAAAATTAAACTACGCATCTTTTTCTCCACAAGATTTTTAGATAAATATAAGTGAGGTTTTTAGAAATATTTATGAGATTGATACATAAAAGACAGGGCTGAAAAGCCCTGCTTTTTTTATTTTTTCTTTTTCTTTCTTCGTTCCATTCTATTTTTGTATTTGATAACTTTTTTCTTTTTCTTCTGTTTTTCTTCAGGTTCAATATTGGTAGAAGCTTCTTCTAAAAGTTTTTGTGCTTCTTCTTCCTGTCTTTTTTGTTCCTGTTCCATCTCTTCTTCAGACATTATCTGAACTTTGTAGAGATACTCAAGTGCATTGTATTTTAGTTTATACATCATGTCTTCAAACAGTTCTAAAGATTCTTTTTTGTATTCAACTAATGGATCTCTCTGTGCATATCCACGTAAAGAAACACTTTCTCTCAATCTATCAAGGTTATGCAAATGATCTTTCCACAGACTATCTAAAACCTGCAGTGTTATATATCTTTCAAACTCTCTGAGGACTGCTTCTCCTACTTTCTGTTCTTTTTGTTTATAGAACTCTTCTATCTGGTTGAGTATGAGATCCTCCAACTCTTTTCTATCCCACTCATCTTTTTGTGGAATTTCAATATCAATACCTAACCATTCTTTAAATGTTCTTTTGAGCTCTTCTAAATCCCATTTTTCCTGATATTCTTCTGCAGGGGCATATTTATCTATAAAGTTAAGTGCCACTTCTTCCAACCACTGCATAATTTCATCTTTAAGCTCGGCACCTTCTAAAATATCTCTTCTTAAAGAGTAGATAA
>JALVEZ010000175.1 GCA_027030405.1 Hydrogenothermaceae bacterium
AATCAAACACGCATCAAACTCTTTCCTTGCAATGAAAATCTCTTACATCAATATGATAGCAGACCTTTGTGAAAAGGTTGGTGCAGATGTGAATGAGGTTGCAGATGGAATGGGATACGATAAAAGAATCGGAAGAGCATTTTTAAATGCAGGAATCGGATACGGTGGTAGCTGCTTCCCAAAAGATGTAAAAGCATTTATAAAAATAGCAGAAGATAACGGTGTAGATTTTGGACTTTTAAAAGAAACAGAGAAAATAAATACAGAAAGAAGACAGAAATTTGTTGATAGACTTGAAGAGATAATATGGATTAGTAAAGACAAAAATATAGCAGTTTGGGGACTTGCATTTAAGCCTAATACCGATGATATCAGAGAAGCACCTGCAATAGATATAGTTAAAAGACTAAAAGAAGAAGGGTCAAACTTAAGACTTCATGATCCTAAGGCAGAAGAGAACTTTAAACAGATAGTTCCTGAGAATGAAAATGTTGTGTACGTTGAAGATAAATATGATGCACTGAAAGATGCAGATGTATTATTGATAATAACAGAATGGGACGAATATAAAGAAGCCGATCTTGATAAAATGAAAGAACTTATGAGACTCCCTATTGTGGTAGATGGTAGAAATATTTATGATCCAGAAGAGATGAAACAGAAAGGATTTGAATATTACAGTATCGGAAGACCAGAAATCAAAAAATGCTAACAAAAGGATGTCTGTACAGACATCCTTTTTCTCAATTTCATCGTTATGCTAAAAGTATAATACTGAATCTTCTCAAATATCTAAACATAAGTTTATTTTTGTTTTTAAATTCCTCCATTTTTTAGAAAACCAAAAACATTTCTTTAGTAAATATTCGTTTTTAGATTATAATAATTTATAAACGAAAAATAGGAATTGGTATGAAATTTATAAACAGAGAAAAAGAATTTGGAGTTTTGGAAAAAGAATATAAAAAAGGACAATCATCTTTCGTGGTTATCTACGGAAGAAGAAGAACAGGTAAGACAACTTTAATTGAAAAGTTTATACAGGATAAAAAATCCATATACTTCTTGGCAGGTTTACAGCACGAGAAACTCCAATTAGAAAGATTTAAAAATGTAGTTGCAGAAAGTCTAAACGACCAACTGCTAAAATCCATTGAAATAAATGATTGGGAAACACTATTTAAATACATATTTCAAAAAGAGCGTAAACAAAAATTAGTAATAGCCATAGATGAGTTTCAACACCTTGCAAAAATAAACAAAGCCATTCCTTCCATATTTCAATCTATATGGGACTCCACACTAAAAGATAAAAATGTAATACTAATACTATCAGGTTCTTTAATCAGCCTTATGTATGACATAGCTTTAAACTATTCCAGCCCTTTATACGGAAGAAGAACTGCACAGATAAAACTCCAGCCTATGAACTTCTTTAACTTCAAGAAGTTCTTTAAAACCAAAGACAACGACAAGCTGTTTCAGTTTTACAGCGTAATAGGAGGAATACCAAGATATATAGAGCTGTTTGATGAAAATAAAGATATATTCACAAACATAAAAGAAAACATACTTGATAAAAACAGTTTCCTTTATGAAGAGCCCAAATTCGTTTTAAAAGACGAAGTCAGGGACCCTGTAACCTATTTTTCAATATTGCAGGTAATATCACAGGGAGAACACAAAATAGGAAAGATAGCCTCAAAGCTCGGAATAGAAACAAAAAACCTAACATCATTTATAGAAAAACTGATAGAACTTGAAGTTATAGAAAGGCAAGTTCCTGTTACAGAAGAAAACCCATCCAAAAGCAAAAAAGGACTTTACTTTATAAAAGACAACTTCTTCAATTTCTGGTTTAGATACGTATTTCCTTATCAGAGCTACCTTGAAACTGAAAAATACCAGTTTGTATTAGAAAAAATAAAATCAGAGTTTAACCTTTATGCTTCATTCATATTTGAAAAAGTATCTATAGATTATCTCTTACACAAAGCACAGCTTCCATTTATAATCCAAAAAGCAGGCAGGTGGTGGGATAAAGATAAAGAGATAGACATAGTAACATTAGGGGAAAATGAAATACTGTTTGGAGAATGTAAATACTGGGATAAACCTGTTGGGATAAATGTATTAAATGAGCTAATTGAAAAATCAAAATACGTTAAATGGAAAAATGAAAACAGAAAAGAATACTTCGCAATCTTTTCAAAGAAAGGATTTAAGAAAGAGTTAAAGGATTTGGCAAAAGAGAGAGGAAATATTTTTCTTTTTTCTTTGAAAGATTTTTTTTCTTTGAAAGATTTTTAGATTCTGACTATATACTATTTTACTTATTTACCTGACTTTTAATTGCTATTAATAGTCAGTTTTTCAACATATCATTTATGTAAAAATCTGGATTCGGTTCCTTTTAGGAGACGCTCTATATTTGAGCTGTGTTTTAAAATTATAATCATAGAAGTTACAAGTGTTGCAAAAGCAAGATATACATCCTTTTCAATATATAGAACAACAACAGTTGCAATAGAAGCAGTGAGTATAGAAGATAAAGAAACATAACCTGAAACTAAAAATGCTCCGATCCAGAAAGAAAGTAAAATCAATGCAGATAAAGGCGATAAAGCAAATAGCACCCCTAATCCAGTGGCTACCCCCTTTCCACCTTTAAATTTTAAAAATATCGAGAAACAATGTCCAACAATTGCAGTTATAGCAACAAACATAACCATCTTTGTATCATAATGGAAAAACTGAAATGCGTAGTAAGTGGGAATATAGCCTTTCAAAGCATCCAGTATAAGAACTAAGAGTCCCGGTAATTTACCAATAGTTCTAGCTACATTGGTAGCACCAATATTCCCGCTACCTTCTTTTCTTACATCTTTACCAAAAAGTTTGCCTATTACGTATCCAAAAGGTATAGACGTTATCAAATATGTAATGACAAGATATATAATCAGTTGGATATCCATGCTTTTTCCTTGTAAAACTGTTTAAAATACGGTACTGCAGATATATATGCAACAATAATAGATAACCATAAAATAATATAACCTGCAAGCCAGAGATTTATGGCAAATAAAAATATAGAAACCATTTGAAGAGTTGTTTTCAATTTTCCATAAAATCCCGCTGAAACTACAATACCTCTGTTTACCATTACACTTCTGAGCCAGGTGACAAGCATTTCTCTGGTTACAATAAGGAATAACGGGTATGTAGATATATAATGTTTTTCAATAAATGCAGCAAGGATAGAGATTGTAAAAATTTTATCAACTGCTGGATCTAAAAGTTTTCCGTGTTGGGTTACATCATTCATCTGCCTTGCAACGATTCCATCAAGCCAGTCTGTAAAAACTGCAAATAGAACTAATGCTCCAGAGATAATATAGTAATCGTGTTGAATTGTATAAATCAAAAAAGGGATAATGACCAATCTTGATAAAGTTATCAGATTGGCCAGACCAATTGTCAATTTATATCACCCTTTCTTTTTCTAATGTAAGTGGGAATATCTAAATCTTCATAATCTGTTTCTGTAACAAATGGTCTTTTTGGTTGGAAAGACTCTTCTTGTGCAGGTTGTGTTTTAGGTTTTATTCTATTTTTTCCTAAAGGTGCCTGTCTTTTTAAATCTTGTTGTTCTCCTTCAAAATCAGTTGCAACAACTGTAATTTTTATTTCATCTTCTGCATCATTTGCAATAGCTGCACCAAAAATTATGTGTGCATCAGGATGGGCCTGTTCTTTTATCTGAAGTATAGCTTCATCAACTTCAATAAATGAAAGTTCAGGACTAACCTCTATGTTAACAAGAAGTCTCTTAGCTCCTTCTATAGATGTACCTTCTAATAACGGTGAGTTAGTAGCAGAAATTACAGATTCTGTGATTTTGTTTTCACCTTTTCCACTACCTACACCTATCAATGCTTTTCCACCATTTTCCATTATTGTTTTTACGTCTGCAAAATCTGGGTTGATTAATGCAGGAACAAGGATAAGATCTGTTATTCCTCTAACTGCTCTATATAAAATGTTATCAACAAGTTTCCACGCTTCACCAAATGCAAGATTTCTTCCTGCAATTGATAAAAGTTTTTGATTCTGGATTACGATATATGTATCAACTTTATCTTTAAGTTTTGCTAATCCTTCTTCTGCGATTTGTGCTCTAACTTTACCTTCGAAATCAAAAGGTTTTGTAACCACTGCAACAGTTAAAATACCCATCTCTTTTGCTGCTTCAGCAACAACAGGAGCTGCACCTGTTCCAGTTCCACCACCTAACCCTGTTGCAATAAATACCATATCTGCACCTTCAAGGGCTTCTTTTATCTGTTCTAAATTTTCTCTGGCTGCTTCTTCACCAATTTCTGGTTTAGAACCTGCTCCTAATCCTCTTGTTATGTTTTGTCCGATATGAATTTTATTTGGTACAGGTAAAGAGTTTAAATGTTGTAAATCTGTATTAACTATAAATAGTTCCACATCCTGTAAACCTTCTTCAAACATACGGGCAACTGCGTTACTACCGCCTCCACCGATTCCAAATACTTTTATTTTTGATGGGTTCTTTGCATCATAATCAAAATTTTCCATTTTAAAGCCCTCCTAAAGCTCTGCGTTAAAAAATTTCCTTGATTTTATCAATTAACTTTTTAAATGTTTCAGATATATTAAAACTATCTTTCTTTACACTGAATGCATTACTGTTCTGACTGAACAAATTATTATTTTTCATAAATGTTAGCATTCCGATAGATGTTGCATACTGAGGGTAGAACAGTTTCTCACTTAATCCACTGAAATCTTTCGGTTTTCCTATTCTAACATCTATATTAAAAATACTTTCTGCCAGTTCTCTGATAAATAAAGTGTTTGCAACTCCACCTGTTATAACTATTCCTGCATTTAAATTTTTAGGTAGGTTTGCTTTACTGAGATCTGATTTCACTATTTCAAAAATTTCACTGAGTCTTGCTTCTATAGTATCAACTAGGTCGTATTTTTCTATCTGTATAGATTCTTCCGACCCTCGCGGATATATTTCTATGATATCGTTTGATGCCAATCCTTCAACAACTGCAATGCCGTGCTCTTTTTTAATATTCTCAGCATCTTCTTTTGAGATTTTAAATCTGTGGGCAATATCCATAGTTACCTGTTTTCCACCTAAAGGTAAAGATTTTGTATATTCTAAACTACCTTCTTTATAAACGGCTATATCAGTTGTTCCACCACCTATATCAAGAACGATAACTCCCATATCTTTTTCTTCAGGATAAAGGACTGCCGCAGATGAAGCAATAGAGTTTGCAATAAATTCTATCGGTTTTATATTTGCAGCTTCTATAACTCTTTTAAGGTTTTGGTAAGCATTTATTTTGTCTAATACGATATGAAATTCTGCTTCTAATTTCGAACCGATTAAATTTACAGGATCGATAACTTCATTTTCATCATCAAGAATGAATCTTTTTGGAAGAATGTGTATTATTTCATAATTTTCTTTTCCTATTTTTGAAGCTACTTTTTGTGTAAGGGCATCTATATCTTCCTTTTCTATTTCTTTTTGTGGAATGCTGAAAGTAGAAAACTCCTTTTCATTCTGGCATTCAAGGTGAGGGCCACCTATGTTAACAACTGCATGGTCTATTTTAAAGCCAGCTGTATCTTCTGCCTGATTTATGGAAGCTCTTATGGCAGAAATAGCATCCTGAGGTTTTGTTACTATTCCTTTTTCTATTCCTCTTGATGGAACTTCACCTAATCCTATAATGTGTAAGTCGTTATACTCCCCTATATCTCCTACTATTGTTGTTATTTTTGAGGTTCCTATATCTATAGCTACAATTAAATTGTCTTTTTCCATTCATTATCTCCTTGCCACTACCATTGAATCAAAACTGAAGTTTATATATTTGTAATTTTTCGGATTTTTTTCACTAAAGAATAATTTAGCCCTTTTTATACTGCTTTTTAAATCGTCTTTGCTAAAAACAAGCGTTTGATTTCCATCTGTTACAACTGCTATTTGACTCATATTTATAATAAATTTTTTAATGCCCAAGTCTTTAAAATTTTCTCTTATCTTTAACACGTTCTCAATAGCTTCCTTTTTAAAATTATTTTCATTATAAATTATTACAGTTTTTACATTTTTTAGCTCTTTTTTAGTAAAAAAACCCCTATTTAAAATTATACCATCACCATCGACTACATTAATATCATTTTTATATTTTATGTATGCAAATGGATGTCTTTCTTCCACTTTTATTGTAATTTCACCGAGCTTATCTCTTTCTAACTCTATATTTCTGATAAATTTATAATTTTTTAATTTGTTTTTAATACTATCTTCTTTTACTAAAAACCAGTTTTCATTTTCAAAAACTTTTTTTACAACTTCAGGTTTTAATCTTTTAGTTCCTTCTACTTTAACTTTATTTATTTTTATAAAATCTTTAACAGCAGGAAGGGTAGGGAGAAAATATCCAAAAGCAGCACATAGTGTTAACCAGCTTGCTATTAAGATGATCTTATTTTTTTTATTTTTCTTTTTGATTCTTTTCTTCCTCATTTTTATCCCCCTTGGAGTATTGCTTCAACAAGCTGGTGGAAATTTATCCCACTGGCCTTTGCAGCTTTTGGGAGTAAACTATGATCCGTCATGCCTGGAATTGTGTTTATTTCAAGCACATACGGTCTCATTTCTTTATCCAGCATAAAATCTACTCTAACAGCCCCCTTGCATCCTATAATATTATACCCGTATAACGCTAATTCTTGCATGGTTTTATAAACTTTTTGGTCTATTTTTGCGGGACATACGTACTCTATTTGATCGGATATATATTTATTTTCAAAATCATAAAATCCTTCTTTCACAATTATCTCAACTATTTCAAGAGGTTTTCCGTTGAGTACTCCAACGGTTAATTCTCTACCTTCGATAAATTGTTCAATAATAACTTTATTATCTAATTGAAAAGCTTTTTCAACTGCTTCTATAAGCTCTTCTTTTGTTTTAACTATGTATACTCCGATTGAAGAACCTTCGCTGTTTGCTTTTACAACTGCTGGGAGTTTGATCTGCTGCGTGTTTAACTGGTCTTTATTAAACAAAACAATTCCTTCTGGAACAGGAATATTATGGCTTTTAAGTATATCTTTAGTTAATGCCTTATCCATGGCTACGGCACTTGCTTTTACTCCAGAACCTGTATATGGAATGTTTAAAAAATCTAACACTCCTTGAATTGTTCCATCTTCTCCACCTTTCCCGTGTAGAACGATGAAAGCTTTATCTGGCTCAAACTCCTTTATTTCTTTTATAAACTTTTCAGGTTCGATTGGATCGAAAACCTGTATCTGATAGCCTAACTCTTTTAATGCTTTTTCTACTTGTTTTCCACTTTTAATCGAAATTTCCCTTTCTGAAGAGTTTCCTCCATAAATGAGTGCTACTTTTTTAATCTCATTTAACAATTTTTATTTCCCTTTCTAATTTAATTTTATAAATATTTTCAATGGTTTCTTCGGCATATTCTAATAATCTCATTAAATCTTTAAACTGACCATTTCCATAGTTTACTAAAAAGTTTGCGTGTTTTTCTGAAAAACCAATATCATTTATTTTATAACCTTTTAGTCCTGCCTGTTCCAAAAGGTAACCTGCATAGTTTCCTTCTGGATTTTTATATGTTGATCCTGTTGTTGGAAGATTTAAGGGTTGTTTTTTATTTCGTTCTAAAAGATGTTCTTTTATTATTTTAGGAATATCTTTGTCTGACTTTTTAAGTTTCAGTTTTGCTTTATATACAAATCCTTCTTTTTGAAACTGTGTTTTTCGATAACTGAAAGATATTTCATCTTTTAAGGAAGTATGAATGTTTCCTTCGCTGTCTATCCATTCTACTTCTTCTAATATGTCAAATATTTCTGAACCGAATGCCCCTGCATTCATTGCCACTGCCCCACCTATTGAAGCTGGGATTCCAGATAGATTTTCAAAACCTTCAAGGTTATATTTTTTAACGATATTTATTATTTCTTTAAAACTTACTCCTGCCTCTGCTTCTATAAGAACATCTTTGTTTTTTTTAGTGATGTTTATCTTCTTTAAGTTCTTTGTGCTTATAAAAAATTTATCCAGAATTCCATCAGAAAAAATTGTGTTGCTTCCTATACCAATCGGATGAATTTCTTTACCTTTATCTATTGATTCCTTTATAAGGATACAGACTTCTTCTTTATTTTTTGGGAAGAATATATGTTTTGCTTTTCCACCGATTTTAAGCGTAGAAAATTTGGATAAATCTGCATTCTGGATAGTTTCAATCTGTTTTAACATTGGATATCCTTAACAATGTTTTCATAAATAATATCGCTGCTGTTAAGTTTTACAAGACTTTTCAACTCTTTTTTTCTATTTTCTTTTTCTTCTTCTGTTTTTAAAAAATATTCTTCAATTTTTTCCTTAGCTATAGGCGGTGTAAGTTCCGAATCTAACACTATATCAGACAATCCCTTATCTTTTAACCACTTTGCATTGAAATACTGATGATTTGATGCTGCATAAGGATACGGAACATAAAGTGCATACTTGCCGAATGCCATAAGTTCATTAATCGTTCCTGAACCTGCCCGTGAAATAATAAAATCTGAAGAGGCATAGAGTGTTCCTACATCATCGCTGAAAGGTATAGCTTTTAAATTTTCAGGAATGTTTTCAGGAAGTTCTCTTTTTCCATAGATAAGTGTAAAAAAACAGTCAGGCATATTTTCAGCAAGTTTTATTGTTGTTTCATTAAGCTTTTTAGCTCCCTGACTTCCGCCTATAACAAGGATATGTTTTTTATCTGGGATGTTTAAAATTTCTCTCGCTTTTTCTCTGGAAAGATTGATCTTATTTAAAACAGATTCTCTGATTGGAATACCTGTATGTATAACATTTTTCCCGTTTAACTTTTGTGTAAAAGGAAATGTTATGAACACTTTTTTTGCAAGTTTTGAGAGTAATATGTTCGTATTGGATGGGTAGGAGTTTTGTTCGTGAATGTATAAAGGAGTTCTGGTTATAGCAGAAGCTATTCCTAATGGTAAAGATGTGTAACCTCCGAAACATATGGAGAATAGAGGTTTTTCTTTTTTTATTTCCGATATGATCTTAAAAACCGATTTCATTAACAAAGATGAGGATTTTATTTTATTGAAAAAACTTTTTCCAATAATATAATCCATATCAAACAGTTTTTTTTCACCGAAAGAGAAATCCTTTTTACCTTCTATTCCTTTCTTTGCTCCAATCAGAATAGGCTCAAACTGTTCTTTATGAAATTTTTCAGCTACAGAAAGGGCAGGATAAAAATGACCACCTGTTCCACCACCAGAAATGAAAAACTTTCTTGACATCTATTTACCCTTTTTTAAGGTTGAATTTATTTGGTTCCTTTGAAATTCTTAATAAAATGCCTGCATACGCCATATTCATTATTAGTGATGAACCTCCATAACTTACAAAAGGTAATGTGAAACCTGTAGAAGGCATTATGTTTAGATTTACCATTATATGAAATAACGCCTGTATTACAATCAAATATGTAAGTCCAACGCCTAAAGCCTGAACAAATTTATCATCTTTTTGAAGGCTAATGGATACTCCTCTATATAGTATTATTAAAAATACAGCTATTATGATTACTGATCCAATGAATCCTGCTTCTTCGCCAATCAGTGCATATATATAATCTGTATGTATCTCTGGCAGATATTTTAGTTTTTGGGTTCCAGTTCCTATTCCTTCACCTAAAAGTCCGCCTTTTGCAAAAGAGAGGATAGATTGAAATGCCTGTAATCCTACGTCTGTTCTATGTCCTTCTGGGTCAAGAAGTCCAACTATTCTATTTTTTGCGTAGTTTGAAGTCATTATTTTAAATGCAAATAGTATTAATCCAGGAATAGAAAGTAAAACTAAATGTTTTATTCTAAAATTTGAGGAAAACATTATTAACATCAAGAGAATAATCAGGTAAAGTGCCGCACCTTTATGAGGTTCGATAAGAACAAGGAGTGAAAGAATACCTACCACAGCAAACATAGCAATTGAAGCTTCAAATTTTTTTAAAAATTCTTCATTTTTTTTACCTATATATGCGGCAGTGAAAAGAACGACTGAAAATTTTGCAAATTCAGATGGCTGAAAATTTATAAAACCTAAATCTAACCATCTTTTAACATGAGTACTATCAAAGTTTGCAGGAAAAAGCAAAACTATTACAAGTAAAATCAGTGATATTAAAACTGATGGATAAGCAAATTTTTTCCAGAAAGAGATAGGAGTCAGATATGCCCCGACCATTACTATAGAACCTAAAACGAGAAAAATAATCTCTCTTTTTAGATATTTTAAACTGTCTTTTCCTTCAAGTGCTAAAGGAACTGAAGTTGCACTATAAACGAATATTATTCCAATAATTGCCAGTACTAAAAAGCTTACGAATAAAACCCTGTCAAAATAAAAATCTCTAACCATTTTACTCTCTCTCAAAATCTTTTATTAATTGATTAAAAAATTCCCCTCTATCTTCGTAGTTTTTAAATTGATCAAAACTTGCACACCCTGGAGATAATACAACTTTATCGTCTTCTTTTGCTATTTTAACAGCTTTTTTAAATGCTTCTTTTAGATTTTCTGCTTTTTCTATTTCTACATTTTGAAGCATTTCTGATATTTCTTCTTTACTCTCACCATAAATTATAACTTTCTTTGCATTTTCTTTAAGAATGGGAACCAATCTGGAAAAATCTCCACCTTTATTGATTCCACCTATCAACACTATTGAGTTTTCTCCACTGCTTTTCACCGCTTTTTCCACAGCCTGAACGGTTGTGGCCTTAGAGTCATTATAAAAATGAATACCTTTTATTTTTCCTTTATACTCAAATCTATAGGGAAGACCTTTAAATGACTTTATGGTGTTTAGGATATTTCCCATAGGAACATCATTTAAAAATCCCACCAATATACCGACCATTACATTCTGGATATTGTGTTCTCCTTTTAACGGTAAGTGATCAACATTTGTAACAGGAATTTCTTTATCTATTTTCAGGACAATGTCTCTATTTTTTAGATAAATTCCCTTTATATCTTCAGGAAGTTTATTTAATGAGAAGAAATACTTTTTACTTTTTGTAGGACTGTTTTTTGCATTTCCATCATCAAAATTCAGTATCGCTATGTCATTTTCAGTCTGGTTTTTAAACATTTTATATTTAGAATTTAGATAATGTTTCATTGTTCTATGCCAGTTTAGATGATCCTGAGCAAAATTTAAGAGAATTCCGATGTTCGGCTTAAAATCTTTTATTGAATAGGTTTGGAAAGAAGAAAGCTCAAGAACAACAATCTCAGGATTTTTTTCAGCCACTATCTCTGAAAAAGGTATTCCGTAATTTCCTCCTATGTAAGTCTTTTTATATTTTGTTTTTAGTATTTCATAAATAATCTTTGTTGTAGTAGATTTCCCATCTGTTCCTGTAATACTGATAATCTTTCCGTTATAAAATTGGTATGCAAATTCTATTTCTCCGATAATCTCAATATTATTTTTTTCAGCAATATTATAAATTTGATGATAATAAGGAATTCCAGGAGATACTACTATCTTATCGAATTTTGAAATATTGATTTCAGGATTAAAGTCAGAGTCATCATAAATTTCATAATCGATGTTGTGTTTTTTTGCTAATTTTTTTAGAGAGTTTCCTGTTTTACCTTTTCCGTAGATTAATATTTTATTCATTTTAAGAGCCTTCCTTAACAGCTTAGTAAAATATTGTATAATATATTTATTTACAAAATTATCAAATCGTAAATTCAGGAGATTTATATGGAAAAAAGGACGGTGGAATTTACAGATGTAACATTAAGAGATGGACACCAGAGTTTATTGGCTACCAGAGTTAGAACAGAGGATTTGTTACCTGCAGCAGAAAAGTTGGATAAGGCAGGTTTCTGGTCTCTTGAAGTCTGGGGTGGTGCTACTTTTGATGTATGTCTGAGATTCTTGAAAGAAGACCCGTGGGAAAGATTAAAGAAGATAAGAGAGGTTGCTCCAAATACAAAATTGGAAATGTTGTTAAGAGGTCAGAATGTTGTTGGATATAGAAACTATCCTGATGATGTTGTGGAAGCTTTCGTAAGAAAAGCAGCAGATAACGGAATTGATGTTTTCAGAATTTTTGATGCTTTAAACGATGTCAGAAATATGGAAGTTGCAATTAGCGTGGCAAAAGAAGAAGGAAAGATTGTTAAAGGGGTTTTATCTTACACTATAAGCCCGGTTCATACAGTTGATTATTATCTTAATGTTGCAAGGCAGCTTAAAGATATGGGAACTGACATTATCAGTATTAAAGATCAAGCAGGAATACTTTCTCCTAAAGTTGCTTATGAACTTGTAACAAGATTAAAAGAAGAGATAAAACTTCCTGTTCATATCCATGCCCAAACAACTGCTGCAATGGCAGAAATGACATACCTTAAAGGTGTTGAAGCAGGAGCAGATATTATTGACACAGATGTTTCAACTATGTCGTGGCTTACAGCTCACCCTGCAAATGAAACAATGGTTCATGTTCTAAAAGAGTTTGGATATGATGTCAAAATCGATCTGAATATAGTTCATGAAGTGGCAGAGTATATGAAAGAAGTAAGGAAGAAATACAAAAAATATGACACGGCTGAAAAATGGCCTGATAGTGAAGTCCTCATACACCAAATCCCTGGTGGTATGATGTCTAACTTTGTTAACCAGTTAAAAGAAAATGATGCATTAGATAAATTAGACGAAGTTAAAGTGGAAGTTGCAAGAGTTAGAGAAGATCTTGGATATCCTCCACTTGTAACACCTACAAGTCAGTTGGTAGGAACACAGGCATTGCTTAACGTGTTGCAAGGTGAAAGATATAAAGTTGTAACTAAAGAAACAAAAGACTATGTTAAAGGATTATACGGAAGACCACCTGCTCCAATTAAACCTGAAATTATTAAGAAAATTATCGGTGATGAACAGCCAATTCAGGTTAGACCTGCTGACTTGTTAGAACCTGAGCTTGATAAATGTACAGAAGATGCTAAAAAAGTTGGAGCAAGAAATGAAGAAGATGTTCTTTCTTACTGCTTATTCCCTCAAGTAGCTAAAGAGTTTTTTGAATGGAGAGAAAAATTTGAAAAAGGTGAAGCGTTACCACCTGAAATTGAAGAGTTAAGTGGTGAAGAAGAATGTGCAGTTACTGCACCTATTGAGTTTAATATAACTCTTCATGGTGAACAGTATCATATTCAGATTGCAGGAGTTGGAACTCCTGGAGAGTCAGGTAAACCTTACTTTATAAGAGTTGATGGGGCTTTAGAAGAAGCAATAGTCCAGCCAATCAGAGAAGTTGAAGTAGGTGAGCACATCGAATCAGCTGTGCCTTCAGCAGCTAAAGGAAAAAGACCTAAAGCTGTTGATGTTGGAGATATCAGCTCTCCAATGCCTGGAAAAGTTGTATCACTTAAAGTTAGCGAAGGCGATAAAGTGAAGAAAGGAGATGTTCTCCTTGTTGTTGAAGCTATGAAAATGGAAAATGAAATACATTCACCAATAGATGGAAAAGTTGCAGAAGTTTATGTAAGAGAAGGAGATCAGGTTAATCCTGAAGAATGTTTAATTAAAATAATACCAGACTAATTAAAAAGGAAGGATAATTTCCTTCCTTTTCTTCATTATTTTTAAATCTACCAAAATTCCGAACTAAATGACTCCAGATTATCTCTAGAAATTCTAGATTATTCTTAAAAATTTTCATAAAAAAAACGGTTAATTATCCTTTCCGACTTTAAATAAATTTTAGACAAAAAATTATATTAAATTTTCCTCAAACTTTCTCTTGCAATATAATGTCAATTATATTGTAAATTCATATATAAATTTTGTATGGTATATAAATTCAAAATTAACTGTTTTTTGAGATCAATAAAAAGTAATGAATAAAATTTCAATTTTTATTATAATTTTCCTATGATTAAAATTTTTATAAAAGAAAACAACAATATACGTATCTTTGAGATAGGTGACCTAACTCAAACAAAAGATTCTATTCTGAAATCGCAAAATATTCGTGAAAATCAGATAATCTGGATTGATCTGGTTTCTCCTGAACAATCTGAAATAAAATGGGTTTCTAATAATTTTGAAGTAAGATTTCCTTCTAAAAAACAAACAGAAGAAATAGAGATAAGTTCAAGGTACTGGGAAGATGAAGAAAGTATAACGATAAATACATATTTTTTCATAAAGGATAAAGACGGTGCTTACAACGAAACAGTTACCTTTATAATAAAAAAACATTTCTTAGTTACAGTTCGATATAGAGAACTTAACACATTTAGAGAATTTACAAAAAAGCTTCTTTCAAATCCGAAAGCCTATGATGATGGATTTTATATTTTAGGTGGGATCCTCGAAATTAGAATTGATGCTGATGCTGATACATTGGAATTTATAGCAAAAGAGATTTCTAAACTTGGAAGAATAATATTTACAGGAATAGATATAACAGAACAGATAATAGAATCTATTTCATATTATGAAGATCTTAATATGACTTTAAGAGAAAACCTTATTGATAAACAGAGAGTTTTATCCTCGTTGTTGAAAAGTTACAAAATCCCCAAAGATTTGAGAGAAGAGATAAGAATAATGCTTAAAGATATAAAATCTCTTATTGATTACACAACATTTAATTTCGAGCGTTTAGGATATCTTCAAAATACATTCTTAGGACTACTAAATATTGAACAGAATCAAGTAATTAAGATATTTACCATAATGTCTGTTGCATTTTTACCTCCCACATTGATAGCAAGTATTTACGGAATGAACTTTGAATTTATGCCTGAACTTAAGTGGCATTATGGTTACCCTCTTGCTCTGATTCTTATGGTCTTGTCGGCAGTTATACCTTTGGTTATATTTAAAAGAAAGGGATGGATTTAAAGGAGTTATTTTATGCAAGAAGATTATGCTTTAAATCGGAAAGTGACTCTTTTATATGGTATTACTTTTTTCTTTGTGTTTCTCAGTGCCATCGTTTCAGAAGTTATGAGTCTTGTTCTTGACGAAGGTCTTTTAACTCCTTTTCAGGTTGTTTTCCACACGCTTGCTTTTATAGGATATATCTGGACGTTTTATTATGTTTATAAAAGTCAGGAACATATAGAAGAGAAAAATTCCGACATTGTGAAGAACAATATTAAAGAAGATGAGGAACTTTTTAAAGGAAAAAATTGATTTTTATCTGAACTGCTGTGTAAGTTCCTCACTTAATATTCCAGAGCAAATTTCCTGAACTTCTCCTGTCATCTTTATGTCCCAGTTATCAGGAATTGATATTTTTAACGTTCCACCAGGCATTATAATTGTTACATCTTTATCAGTTATCCCTCTTTTTACTAAAACAGAAGCAACTGCAGAAGAAGAACTTCCTGAAGCAAGTGTATATCCTGCTCCTCTTTCCCATATTCTGATTTCTGCAGAATTTTTAGATATAGGCTTTACAAACTGAACGTTTATTCTATTTGGAAACATTGCATGATTTTCAATTAGGCTTCCGTATTTTTTTACTTCCTCTTCTGACGGTAGTTCGTCAACTAAAATGACGCAGTGAGGATTTCCAACTGAAACGCAGTTTATTTCAAACTCTTTATCACCGGCTTTTAGTCTTTCTCCTATACATTCATCTTTATCTATGTTTACGGGAATTTTCTTCGGTTCAAAAATAGCTTTTCCCATATCAACTGTTATTACTTTTGCCCTGCCGTTTTCTTCCTTCTCAATTACTGCTTTTACTATTCCACCTTTTGTTTCTACGCTGAACTGTTTTGATTTTGCAAAACCGTAATCATATAAAAATTTGCAAAATATTCTTAAACCGTTACCGCTTTTTTCAGCTTCTGATCCGTCTGGATTAAATATCCTTAATCCAAAATCTGCCTTTTCTGATGGAACTTTTAGAAGAATACCATCTGAGCCTATTCCGTAATGTATATCACAGATAGTTTTTATACTTTTTTCATCCAAATTAAAATCTATTTTTTCCGAATCCATCACAATATAATCATTTCCAAGTCCGTGTGATTTAACAAAAAAATTATTTTTGTTTATCACTTTTTTGCTCCTTTTTTCCTAAAATAGATTTTGATATTTCAGTTATGAAATTGTTAAAATTTTCAGGAGATTTCTTCAAAATTTCATACAGAAACTCTAAATCAATATCAGCAGTTGGATCAACCAATTGTTCTCTTATACTATTAAGTTTTTCTAATTCTTTCGCCGTTTCTTCAGAGATTATCTGATGTTTTGCAAGATTTTCAAAGCAGTTTTTAGAACGGGGAAGTTTTGCTGCTCTTGCAGTATGCCTGCATATCCATAATGCACTATCAAGGGCTACTAAAAGAAAATATTTTGAACGGTCTATTGCCAACGGTGTATTTTTAAATTCTTCTAAATCGTGTTGTAAAAAAACTTCTATCTTTTTTAAAGAAGATTTTATTGCAGAAGCCTGTTTGTTCAGTTTTGAAACATTTACAGGTATTGCTAATTTTGGCTCTTTTTTCTTAAGTTCATTTACTATTTTTGCAAGCTCAGGAATGAAATTTTCGTATAAATAATCAACTATGTTTTTCAGAACAGCATACAGTTCTTTTTCTGAATAAGAAAAATTTCCATTCATTATTGTATTCTTAAAGTTTATAAAATCTTCAAAAATTCTTGATGTTTTATCGCTGAATATTCTTTCTTCTGCTAATCTTTCTAAACATTTCTCTTTTAGCTTTTCCCTTGTGATATTTTTTATAAGATGACAGGCTATTTGTTCAAGTTCATCATAAGCAATAATCGCATAATACTTTGCTCTGTCAGGATACATCGGGAAAGATAAAAATTCCTCTTCACCTTTATCTAATATCTGCTTTATTTTTTTTAATGCTGTTTTAAACTTTGTTGCCTTTTCGTTCAGAAACTTTGTATCTATCATTAATAAAAACTACCTCTTACTTAAAATCTCTTTTGCAAAAATCTACAAAAACTACTTCTGAAGGTAATTTTCTCTGATTCACCATTAACTCACATCCTAACTGGCAGAATCCTAAAAGTCCTGGCATTCCTTCTTTAATTTCCTTTTTAGAAATTCCTTTTTTCAAAAAAACTTCTGTCATAGCTTTTTCTGCATCATCTTTTATTTTTGAACATTCTTTTGTATCTTTTAGTTTTGATTGTGCAGACTCTAAATAACAGTTTTTAGTGATAATATAAAACAGTTTACAATCTGCTTCATCAAATGCAAAAGACAGTGATGTTAGGCCTGTGAGGCACAATCCAATCAGTAATTTTTTCATAATTTTCTCCTATGAATTAATGATAACAATATAACATAAATATTTTGCTTTTTTAGAAACTTCCGATTTTTGTAAATTTGCAAAAATATTATTTGCAAAAATGCAAAATTTGTAAAAATACACATATTCTAATTTTTATAATTATTTATAAAAGCATTGATATTCCTTAATTTTTTATTCTAATCTTGATTTTTAAAAATTGGCACGTAGTTTGCATTAAAGAGTAGTGAAGTCGGAAATTTTAACGGAGGAATTAAAAATGGTTTGCCAATTTCAAAGAACGATACAAAAACCAGTTCAGATAAAAGGAATAGGATTACACTCCGGATTACCTGTAACATTAAAGTTATTACCTGCAAGAGCTAATGATGGAATAAATTTTATAAAAAATGGTGTGATAATTCCTGCGAAAATTGGATATGCACATAGCTTTGAGTTTTCAACATCGTTATACAACGATGGTGAAATAGTTAGGACAGTTGAACATCTTATGGCTGCTTTATACCTAACTGGCATAGATAATCTATATATAGAAATTGATAACGAAGAAGTTCCTATATTAGATGGAAGTGCAAAACCTTTCATCGAAGCTATCAAAAAAGCTGGCATATATTCTTTAAAAGAAGAAAAAGTTTATGCGGTTTTAAACAGTTATGTTAGAGTTGAAAACGGTGATAAGTTTATAGAAGGAAGACCTTATCATACCTTTAGAGCTACATTCCAAGCTGACTATCCAAATAACATAATCGGAAATAAATTTTTCACTTATGAAGCTGAAAAGAGAGATGCTTTCTTAGGAGTATCTGCTGCAAGAACATACTGTTTCCTTGAAGAAGTTGAATATTTAAAAAGCAAAGGTCTTGCAAAAGGTGGTTCTTTAGAAAATGCCGTTGTTTTTGATTCAAAAACTGAAACGGTTCTTAATCCAGATGGATTAAGATATGAAGATGAGCCTGTAAGACATAAAGTTCTTGATTTAATAGGTGACTTATATCTTTTAGGTTATCCAATAATCGGTGATGTTTATTCGTTTAAAGGTGGACATAAATTAAATGCAGAGTTTGTAAAAACGTTAATTGCCGAAGATGCATTTGACTTAAAAACTGCATCTGAAGTCATCAAGTCCCTTGATGTTAAGCGTAAGGAATGCCCTGACGTTCTTGGTAAAGTAGCTTAATAGTTACTTTGCCATACTATTTCTCCTTTCTTACAATGCAGGGTAATTTCCCTGCTTTTTTTATTCTAAATTTTGAACTTGCTGCCTGATCTTTTCTAAAGTTGTTTTCATTTCAACAGTATATTCGCTGAAATCTGGCATTTTATTTCCTAATGTGTTTATCTCTCTATGCATCTCCTGACATAAAAAGTCCATCTTTCTACCTACAGGTTTGTCAGATTTCAGTAGTTCTTTGAATCTTTGAATGTGAGATTTTAGACGGACTATTTCTTCTGTTATATCCATTTTATCTGCCAATAAGGTGGCTTCTATAAAGGCTCTTTCTGAATATTCTTCACCTAAAAGCTCTTTAACTTTTTCTGTTATACGTTGTTTCGCTTTTTCAATGATTTCATCTTTTTTCTTATCGATAATTTCCACATACTGTTCTATGATTTTTAGCTTTTCTTCTATATCTTTAACGAGCTTTTCTCCTTCTTTTTTCCTTTCTTCCTTTAGCTCTTCTGCTGCTAATTTTAGAACTTCAAGTATATTAGTTTTCATTTCCTCGTCTAGTATCTGTTCCTCCGATTCTTTGGCAAGATCCGAGGCAAGATCATAAACTTTATCATCTGAAACTGAAAGATTTATATCTTTCATAACATTTTTTATTGTTAATACAGCATCTTTTAGCTTATCAAGTTGTAGAGTTATTGCAGGTGAAGTGTATTTGAGATCTATAAATACCTGGAAACTTCCTCTGTCAAAATATGTTTGAATTAATTTTCTAACATCTAACTCTATGAAAGGTATTACATCCCTCGGGCCTTTCACACTAATATCAAGACCTTTATTGTTTACAGACTTCATTCTTACCGAAATCTCATACTGGTCAAAACTTTTTGAAACGTAAGCAAAACCTGTCATACTGTAAGGCATATTGTCCCTCCCTTTATATATCTATTCCGAATAGTGTTTGCATTATTTTACCAAAAATAAATGATATACCTGCCGCTCCAAATGCTGAAAAGACCATTTCCATAACTTTTTTCTTAATAGAAATGCCAGATAGAACTGATATAACAGTTGCCACGGTTGCAAGTGCTAAACCTGCAAATAAGATTGAAAATGGAAGAGCTACTAAAGAAGTTGGTGCAAAGAAGTAAGGCAAAACAGGGAACATAACACCAAATAAATACGCAAATCCTGTAAATAATCCTGATTTAATCTCATCTTCATCAGTTTCTTTTATTAAAAGTTTTTTCAGAGCTTCCTGATTGTAACCTAACTTTTGAGCTATTTCTTTGGCCACTTCATCAGGGATTCCTGATTCTTCCAATTTTAGTTCAAATTCCTCCACTGCCCTTTCTGGAGCTATACTAAAAAGAATTTCCATTTTTTCTTTTAATGCCTCATTTACCTGTCGCTGAGAACGAACAGATATGTAAGCTCCTATTCCCATTGATAATGAACCTGCAATCCCAACTATCAATCCACTTACGCCTACAACCATTGGATTTGTAAGATAAACTGCTGATAATCCTGTAACAGCCCCTAAAATCTCAACAAGACCATCGTTCATACCTAAAACAAAATCTCTGATGTTTGAGATACCGAAATTCTCTGCTTCTTTTTCAAAAAATGTTTCATGCTCTAATTCATCCAAGATTATATTTTTTAAAGATTCATATTCCTCAGGCTCTAAATTTTCTGTTCTTAAAAATTCAAAATATTCCTTAGCTCCACCTGCTTCTCCCAATTCTAAAAAAGAAACAATAACAACAGGATTGAAAACCTTTCTAATTAGCTTGATCACTGAAATTTTAAATTTATTAGGTTTGACTTCTGGAACTTTGCCCCCTCTTTTCTCAATAAATGATTTCCAGAACTGGGCATGGTTTAGCTCCATTTCCGAAATTTTATACAGATTTTCTTTTAAATACTGATCTTTCTCTTCATCTGCCAGAGTTTTATACATGATGTGATCATTTATTTCACCAATATAAAACTTTTTTGCTTTTTCTAATATGTCCATAAATATCTCCTTTCCCATTTTTTTCAATAAATAATTATATTAATATTAAACCACTTTTCGGGAGTTTGAAAATGAGAATCATTCTTATATTGATTGCTACGGTTATGATAACTGCCTGTAATAACTTTAATCCGTTTCTAGAAGAAGATTTATTAAAAAGACCAAAAGCTAAAAGATGTGCAGATTGTCATAAAAAGATATACGACCAATGGAAAGATTCAAGGCATTTTCATTCATGGAACAGTGAAACTTTTAAAAGAAGTTCGCAAAACTATTCAAAGGTTAAATGTTTATCTTGCCACGCCCCTTATGAAATAAAAGTTGGTGAAAAACCAGAACTAAGAAATTTTCACAGGGAAGATGGGATAAATTGTGCTTCCTGTCATTTTAAAGATGAGACAAAATCAATGCACGGGCCTTATAAGGTGTTTTCTCCACCTCATCCATCTAAGCAGGATTTAACCTATACAAAGTCCGAGATATGTTCGGGATGCCATCAGGAAACATATAAAGAATGGAAAAAAACAGGTTCTGAGAATAGCTGTCAGTCCTGCCATATGCCTTCGAAAAAAGATAAGATCATTCAGAAGTTTCCTTTTGACCTATTCCATTCTAAAAAGGATCTACATAACCATTCTTTTCCTGTTTTAAAAGCCAGTGAAAAAGATTTAGAAATAAAAATATCAAAGGAGGATGAATCAACCATTTTAGTAACAATTACAAACAAAACTGTGCCCCACAACCTACCTACTGCAGATCAAGGAAAACCTAAATTTTATGTAACTGTTGAGTTTTATAAGGACGATAACAAAATTGATGAGGATAGCCAGTTAATATTGCATAAAGGGGATGAAGCTTTTGTTTACCAGAAACCTAAGACTTTAGAATTTACAACATTTGAAGAATATAATAGTATATCGATAAAGATAGAGAGGAAATTAAGCTGGAAAAAGAAAAGAGAATTAATTTTTTTTAAAAAGGTGAGAAGAGATGAAATTAGAGATTCGGGACTATAAGATAGAAGATGTGGAGGAGGTGTATAATATCCTTTCCCAAAATTTTATCCATCCTTGGGATAAAAAAAGTTTGACTCTGGTTTCAAATAATTTTATTAAAAAGGTTCTGGTTTTAGATGGTGAAATTATTGGTTTTCTTGAAATGCAGGTTGTGGCAGATGAGGCTGATCTTGTTATGATAGCTATAAAAAAAGAGTTCCAAAGGAAAGGTTTAGGAGAATATTTTTTAAAACAAATCATAAAATATTTAAAGGAAAGAGGAATAACAAGAATTTTTTTGGAAGTATCCAGTAAGAATGAAAAAGCCATAAATTTTTATAGAAAATTAGGTTTTGTTGATTATAGCATTAGAAAAAATTATTATAAAGATGGTTCAGATGCACTATTGCTTGAATTATATTTAGATTCTGGAGATTGATATATGGAGATAAAAGGTAAACCTTTAAAACTTTTAATTTCTGCTGAAGATATCAGACAAAAAGTGAAAGAACTGGCAAAACAGATAAATGAAGACTATCAAGGGAAAGAGATATTAGTAGTTGGAATATTAAAAGGTTCTTTTATCTTTCTTGCTGACCTTGTCAGGGAGCTTGAAGGTAAAGTGTTTGTGGATTTTATGCAGGTATCTTCTTACCATACTGAAATGGAAAGTTTCGGTGAGGTTATCTTTGTTAAAGATTTAGGAAGTGATATAAAAGGGAAGAATGTGATCATTGTTGATGATATTATTGATACTGGAAAAACATTAAAGGCTTTAACTGAGGCACTTTCTTTAAGAGAACCTGAAAGTTTAAAAACCTGTGTCTTATTAGATAAAAAAGAACGAAGAGAAGTTGATTTTGATGCTGATTATACAGGTTTTGTTATTCCTGATAAATTTGTTGTTGGATATGGTCTTGATTGGGCTGAAGAGGGTAGAACTTTAAAAGATATTTATTATGTAGATGTGTAAGGTTGGCTTAAATACCAACCTTACTGAATTTCTATTTTATACTTTTCTTTGTAAAGCTCTTTAAACTCTTCTAACTTTGCTTCGTATCCTTTTCTTCCCATCAATGCGTATGTGAAGTTTTTACCTTCTTCCACTGCCGGTTGATCAAATGGATTTATTTTATAAAGATATCCTGAAAAGCCTGTTGCCAGTTCGTAAAGGTATATCATCATTCCGATGTTATATTCATTAATTTCGTCTAATGTAATTGTTATATTTGGAACTTTGCTTTTTATAAGTGCCGCTTTGGTACCTAAAAGTTCTTTATTTAAAATATCTTTTAATGTATGTCCAGAGAGATAGTGAATATCTTCTGGGATGTCGTCAGGAATTTTAAAGTCGTGCTTAAAGTTATTTACTTGAATGAATGTTATTATTTTATCCCGAGGGCCTTCTCTATAAAGCTGAATTTGAGAATGCTGATCTATGGTTCCAATTGCTTTTGCAGGTGTTTGCCCCAATCCATCTTTACCTAAACTTTCTGCCCATAACTGTTTATACCAGTCAACAAAAGATGAAAGTCTTTCTGCATACGGCATCATAACTGCTATATTTTTTCCTCTTCTCATATTGGCAATGTAATGGGTTAAAGCTATAAGGTATGCGGGGTTATGTTCTATATGTTCTTCAATTGAACATATAAGATCCATTTTTTTCGCACCTTCTAATAAATCTTTTATGTTTATTCCTACAACTGCTGCCGGTAACAGTCCTACTGGAGTTAAAACAGAAAATCTTCCACCTACAAGAGGAGGTATATCTAAGGCTTTGATTCCTTCTTCATTTGCTAATTTTCTTAAAAATCCTTTTTCTGGGTCTGTTGTGAATATCAGATGTTCTTTGTATTTATCGCCTAACCTTTCTTTCAATGTGTCATAAACTATGGAAAAGTTCGCTATTGTTTCCACTGTTGAACCAGATTTTGTGACAATATTAAAGCAGGTTTTCTCAATTTCTATATTTTCCATTACTGCTTCAAATTTTTCTGGATCAACATTATCTAAAACATAAAATTTTGGAACCTTTTTATTGTTATAATTAAATCCATTTAAAGCCTCGTGGAGCATGATACTTCCTAATGATGAACCACCTATTCCTATTAAAACAAAATAATCAAAATTTTCCCTTATGTGCTGTGCAGTTTCTAAAATAGGTGTTGGATCTTGATAGGGAAGTTTTGCAAAATAAAATTTTCTTTCTTTTTCTTTTTGGATTCTTTGATGGGTTTCCGAAACAAAATGTCTAAAAGAAAGGAGTTCTTCCCTTAAAATCCCATCCCTTTCCCCTATTACCTCTGCCATAACATTTGTGTAATCAATTTTAATCATAATACCCTCTCCTACATATATTTTTTCAGAACTTGCGGTATATCAAATGTTCCATCCTCTCTTTGATAATTTTCCATTATGGCTAATAATGTTCTACCTACTGCAAGCCCTGAGCCGTTTAATGTATGAACATACTCTGTTTTGCCTTCTTTTGTTTTGTATCTTATCTTTGCCCGTCTTGCTTGAAATGCTTCTGTATTGGAACAGGAAGATATTTCTCTATATCTATTTTGTGAAGGAACCCAGACTTCTATATCATATGTTTTTGCCGCTGAAAAACCCATATCCCCCGTGCATAAAAGCATTACTCTGTAAGGTATTTCCAGAAGTTGAAGGATTTTTTCAGCTTCTTGAACTAATTTTTCAAGTTCGTCATAAGAATTTTCTGGTTTAGTTATTTTAACAAGTTCCACTTTATCAAACTGATGTTGTCTTAAAATTCCTCTAACATCTCTACCATGTGAACCTGCTTCTCTTCTGAAGCATGGTGTATAAGCCGTATAATACTTTGGAAGTTCTTCAGATTTTAGAATTTCATCTCTATGGAGATTTGTTAGGGATACTTCTGCTGTTGGTAATAAGTAAAGGTCTTCATCTTCTATTTTATAAAGATCTTCTTCGAACTTAGGCAGTTGGCCTGTTCCTAAAAGATTCTCTGGCTTTACTAAAACAGGAGACCAGACCTCCGTATATCCGTGCTCTTTTGTATGTATGTCCAACATAAAATTGATTAGAGCTCTTTCGAGTCTTGCCGCTTCTTTAAACATAACCGTAAATCTTGAACCTGCGAGTTTTGCTCCTCTTTCAAAATCAAGGATGCCTAACTTTTCACCGATTTCGTAATGGGGAAGGGGCTCAAAATCAAAAACTTTAGGTTCTCCCCATTTTCTTATTTCTACATTATCTTCTTCATCTTTTCCGTAAGGAACATCTTCAGCAGGAAGATTAGGAATTCTTAACAGGATATCTCTAAATCTTTTTTCTACTTCTTTTAAATCTTTTTCTAACTGTTCAATTTTTTTATTTTTTGCGTGAACTTCTTTTTTTGCTTTTTCAGCTTCTTCTCTTTTTCCTTCTTTAAAAAGTTTTCCTATCTCTTTTGATATTTTATTTTTTTTTTTTTTTTTTTTTTCTACTTCTCTGT
>JALVEZ010000176.1 GCA_027030405.1 Hydrogenothermaceae bacterium
TATGTCCATCAAAAACTTTGAAAATGACTGTAAATGTACCTGCAATATTATATATATGGCTGAACGTTCCCATTGTACAGTTATTAATAGTTCCATCCCATGTGCCATCACCTTCATAATCTATATAACAGATTAAAGTATCTCCGTCCATATCTCCAACGTTAAAATTAAATTCAACAGTATCACCAACATGTATATCTGTTGAAGAAAGATTAAAGCTGTTTATAGCAGGAGGATTGTTTTGTTCACATGGATTTCCTGAAATGACTCCAAAACCAGTTAGTTTAACTCTGTATGGTATTTCATCAGGATCGTTAGATATTACTCTAAGTGCAGCTTTTTTATAACCTTCTTCAGAAGGTTGGAATCCAATATCGACTGTACAAGTTTCATTTGTAGATAAATTTTCTCCTGAACAATTATTTGAAAGAATTACAAAATCATTTTTATTTCTTCCATGAATTACTACATTTTTTATTTTTAATTCCATTCCACCATCATTTTTAAAAGTGAAAGTTTTGATAGGATAAGCAGGGATAGCATCTTCACAGACATTTATATTTACATTTCCAAAATTGTACTTTACAGAAGGCATAGAAGATATATCTGGTTCATTTTCACTTCTTCCTGTACCAACAAGATGCGCATAAAGAATAGGATTTTCTTCGTAATCAGTTATTACTTTTAAAGCAGCTTTTACCTTACCAACTTCAGTAGGATTCATAACTATCTGGATATTACAACTTTCCAGAGGATTTAAAGTACTAATTTCAGAACATTCATCAATAACTTTACTAAAGTTATTGGCATGAATCCCGCGAATAACTACGTTTTGTATATGCCAGACAGAATCACTTGTATTTGTGACAGTTATAGTAGCAGGTTCAGACTCAGTTCCTAATTGGACATTTCCAAAATCGTAGAAATCTGGAATTATGTTGTCTATAGCAACATAAAGAGCTTTTGCAGGTATACTAAACACAAAAATTGCTGCAAGTAGAAAAAAGACAAAAAACTGTGGAGCACGGGCTTTCTTATTCATACTTCTCCCTCCTTGGTTAATAAGTTTAGCCATAATTAGGCTATAATAATTTTTCTGTTAGTTAATTTTAGTTTTTTTATTTTTATATTAATTGATAATATAAAAATAAAATAAAATCAAGGGGTTATATTAATTAAAGGAAGGGTGATGTAATGAACATATTAACATTTGATATAGAAGAATGGTTTCATATTGTAGATGTCCCATCAGCAAAGACAGAGGAACAATGGGGAAATTTTGAAGTAAGAATTCATCAGAATATGGATAGAATTTTAAAGATCTTAGATGAAAAAAGTTTAAAAGCTACATTCTTTTGCCTTGGATGGATAGGAAAAAAATACCCGGAAGTTATAAAAAGGATAGCTGAGCAAGGGCATGAAATTGCTTCACATTCTAATCTTCATAAACCTGTCTTTTCAATGACGCCTGAAGAATTTAAAAATGATACAGAAATTTCTATAAAAATATTAGAAGATATTACAGGAAAAAAAGTAAGAATTTATAGAGCTCCAAGTTTTTCAATTAAAGAAGAGAATAAATGGGCATTTGAGATTTTATTTGAATTAGGGATTACAATAGATGCATCTATTTTCCCTGCAAAGAGAGCACATGGTGGTTTTGAGAGCTTTGGAGAAGCAAAACCATGTAAACTTAATATCGATGGTCAAATTATGAAAGAATTTCCAATTAATTTATACAGGATAGGCCCTTTAAATATTATCTTTTCTGGTGGTGGATATTTTCGTCTATTACCTTATCCTATTATAAAATTTATGATGTTACATTCTGATTATGTTATGACTTATTTTCATCCTCGTGATTTTGATCCTGATCAGCCTATATTAGAGGGATTATCTAAATTTAGAAGATTTAAATCATATTATGGGTTAGATAAGTCTTTCGAAAAGTTCCAAAAGTTATTAACAGATTTTGATTTTGTAGATATAGCTTCAGCAAACGATACTATAAATTGGAATTTACAAAAAACAATTTATTTGTAATGTTCTATAACTGTTTTATAACCTTTAAAATTTTACCAATTATTTGAAGTCCTAAACACAAGACTAAAAAGAACCTGGAAACTGTTATTGTAGTAATAGAAATTAGAATTATAATTAATTATAATTAATTACCTTAGTTCAGAACTTTTCATGTGGGGAAAGAAAATTGAAAATCAAAGCTATTATTTTTGACATGGATGGAGTTTTAATCGATGCTAAGGACTGGCATTATGAAGCATTAAATAAGGCTCTTTCTTTGTTTGGTATGGAAATCAGTAGATATGACCACCTTGTAACCTATGATGGTTTGCCTACACGAAAAAAATTAGAAATGTTAACCATAGAAAAAGGATTACCAGTTGGGTTGCATTCTTTTATTAATGAATTAAAACAGCTTTACACCATGGAGCTTATTTTTTCAAAATGTAAACCAAATTTCCTGCATGAGTATGCTCTTTCAAGACTCAAAAATGAGGGTTATAAACTTGCTGTTTGCTCTAACTCTATAAGAAAAACTGTGGAAATAATGTTAGAGAAAGCAAATATAATACATTACTTTGATTTCTTTTTATCAAATCAAGATGTTAAAGAACCAAAACCTGATCCAGAAATGTATATAACTGCAATAAATAGATTCGGTCTAAAACCAGAAGAATGCCTTATTTTAGAAGATAATGAAAAAGGAATAAAAGCAGCACTTGCCAGCGGAGCACATCTTTTAAAAATTAATACAGTAGATGATGTTAACTATTTCAATATTAAAGAGAGAATTGCTGAAATAGAAAGGAGTGAACAAAATGATTGATATTCTTATACCAATGGCTAGTAAATCCATCTTCTTTAAAGAAGAAGAATATTATTATCCAAAGGTTTTGTTTGATATAAAAGGAAAAACAATGATTCAACATTCTATTGAGAATCTATCCTCAATAAAAAAACAGAAGAATTTTATATTTGTTATTAGAGAAGAAGATGTAACAAAATTTCACTTAGACAGTATATTAAAACTTTTAGTACCTGAATCTAAAACTATAGTTGTTAGAAAAGAAACAAAAGGGATTGTATGTTCTGCTTTAATGGCTATCGATATAATCAATAAAGATAAAGAATTAGTTATTTCTAATGTTGACCAGATAATAGATTATGATATTTCTGAAATATTAGATGATTTTAGAAGCAGAGATTTGGATGCTGGTGTGATAACCTTTGAAGAAATTCACCCAAGATGGTCTTTTGTTAGACACGATGAAAATGGAAACATCATAGAAGTTTCAGAAAAAAGACCTATATCAAAAGATGCAATAGCCGGTTTTTTCTATTTTAAAAACGGGCAAACTTTTATAGATGCAGCATTTAAATATTTAAAAAGAGGACAGGATATTGATGGGAAGTTTTACCTTGCACCTGTGCTGAATGAGCTTGTCTTAGAAAATAAGAAAATTGGAAGCTATAAAATTCCAAATGAAAAATACTTTACATTTTATTCTCCTAAGAAAATAAAAGAGTTTGAAGAGAGGCAGTAGCTAATGATTAACATAGTTATTCCTATGGCTGGATTAGGGAGTCGTTTTGTTAAGGCTGGGTATACAACACCAAAACCTTTTATTGATGTTGCTGGGAAACCTATGATACAAAGAGTTTTAGAGAATTTAAAATATCCTGACGCAAGGTATATTTTAATCGCACAAGAAAAACATTTGAAAGAATATAAGCATGTTTTTGATGAAATGAAAAAAGAATTTGATATTGAAACAATCCCAATAAATATATTAACAGAAGGAACAGCCTGCACAGTTTTATTTGCCAGAAAATATATAAACAATGACACTCCATTAATGGTGGCAAATTCTGATCAGATAGTTGATATAAACATTGCTGATTTTATAAATGATATGTTTGAAAGGAATTTAGATGGCTCAATATTAACATTTATTGATAAATATAAAGATCCAAAATGGTCTTTTGCCAGAGTAAATGAAGAAGGTTTAGTAGAAGAAGTAAAGGAAAAAGTTCCCATATCTGATATTGCAACTGTAGGTATTTATTTGTGGGATAAAGGGAGATATTATGTTGATTCTGCGATTGATATGATTGTAAGAAATGACAGAGTTAATAACGAGTTTTATGTATGTCCAACCTATAACTACGCAATAAAAGAAGGTCTAAAAATAGGTATATATAACATAGAATTCGAACAGATGCACGGAACAGGAACACCAGAAGATTTAAATTTGTATTTAGAGTTTTTAAAGACACAGTCCAAGAATGATTAACTTCATTAAAACCTTATTTAATAATATCTTTAAAAGAGCTGTTATATTTTTTTCTATAGATACGTTTTCCGATATTGAGAAATTAAAAAATAAGAGATTAATCCTTACGAAGAAATTCCTTATTAAAAACATAGATGGGACGAATATAAATATAAGACCTAAAGTTAGATGGGAATTTGGGAATAATATCTATTTAGGAGATAATATTTTCATAAATTACGGAACGTATTTTGATGACCATGAAAAGATTGAAATTGGGAATAATACATGGATAGGACATTATGTAAAATTTATTACTGCTACACATAATCCTAAGAATATGAAAAAAATATTTTTACCTATAAAAGTAGGAGATTTTTGCTGGATAGGAACAGGAGCAATTATATTGCCAGGAGTAGAAATAGGAGAAGGTTGTATTATCGGAGCAGGGGCAGTTGTAAACAAAAGTATTCCACCATTTTCTATAGCAGTAGGAAATCCAGCTAATGTTATAAAAAAAAGAAAAATAACTTTTCCTTATTTGGTTACTAATAACATTTATATAAAGGATAAAAATGGAGGTAAGGAAAATATTTTTTAAATTCTTTTCTTATGTTATAGGTGATTTATTATATTTCCTATCTAAAATGTTTCCTAAAGATAAAAAAATTTGGGTTTTTGGATCTTGGTACGGTAATACATTTTCTGATAACTCTAAATATTTATACTTATATGTTTTGAAAAATCATCCAGATATCAAAGCCTATTGGATTACTCAAAATAACAAAGTATTTAGAGCTTTAAAAGAGTTAAGTTTGCCTGTTCTGAAAAAAAATTCATTAAAAGGTATTTTAACTATTTTAAGAGCTAAAGTTTGGATAATGTCAACTGCACGAAAAGATATTAGTTCAATGCTATACACAAATAAATCTTTGAATGTTCAGCTATGGCATGGGGTTGGAATTAAAAAGATTGGATATAGTACAACTTTTGGAAATATGCCACCTTTTTTTAACCTTAAGAAAAAGCTTTTCCCATTTGTATCTAATCTTTATAAATATGATATTGTTATCTCAACTTCTAAACTATGGCAGGAAAGATATTCTAA
The DNA here is from genome assembly GCA_027030405.1 of Hydrogenothermaceae bacterium. Lineage (GTDB taxonomy): Bacteria > Aquificota > Aquificia > Aquificales > Hydrogenothermaceae > JALSSE01. The sequence goes on from JALVEZ010000176.1 coordinate 5,404, forward strand.
AGCATTTAGAATTCCTAAAGAAAATATACCAATAACAGGTCAACCTAGATGTGATATTTTTTATCATAAAAAGCCTGAAAAAAAAGATTATATTCAAATACTTTTCACTCCTACTCATAGAAGGCAAGGAAGTGGGAAAATTTCCTCTTTGTTTCCTACAAAAGAACAATTCATAAAAATTAATGAATTTTTAAAAAAACATAATGCAATTTTAAAACTTAAATTACATTACTATGATATGAAATATATTCCTGATATACATTTATCTAATATTGAGGTTATTGATTTTGATCCCATGTATGACATTCAAGAAGAATTACTAAACACGGATATACTTCTAGTAGATTATTCGGGAATATATTTTGATTTTCTTTTATTAGACAGACCTGTTGTTTTTACGGCTTTTGATTTAGAGGACTACCAACATACAGATCAAGGATTTTATGAGCCTTACGAAAATATTGCAGCAGGTAAAATAGCTAAAGATTGGGATGAAGTTTTAGAGGGAATTGAAGAGGCTATCAAATATCCAGATAAATATAAAGAGAAAAGAAAGAAAGTAAGAGATAGGTACTGGGATCCTTCTGTGCAAGATGGAAATGCTTCGAAACGGGTAATGAATATAATTATAAATCATAAAAAAATGAGAGATTAGTTAAATTTATATAGTATAATTTTTCCAAAATTTATATTTATGATAAGGAGGGAGAAGTGAAAGGAATTATTTTGGCTGGTGGTAGTGGAACAAGGCTTTATCCAATTACAATACCAACTATAAAACAGCTTTTACCAATTTATGATAAACCTATGGTTTATTATCCATTAGCAACCTTAATGCTTGCTGGAGTAAGAGATATTTTGATAATCTCAACTCCAAAAGATTTATCAAGATTTCAAGATCTATTTGGGGATGGTTCTCAGTTAGGATTGAATTTCAGCTATGCAGAACAACAAGAACCGAGGGGAATTGCTGAGGCTTTAATAATTGGTGAAGAATTTATAAACAATGAAAATGTGTGGCTTGTTTTAGGAGATAACATATTTTTTGGACATGGATTGCCTGACTTACTTCAAGAAACTTCTAAGCAAAAAGAAGGAGCAACTGTTTTTGGATATTATGTTTCGGATCCAGAACGATATGGTGTTGTTGAATTTGATGAAGAAGGGAAAGTTCTATCAATTGAAGAGAAACCAGAAAAACCAAAATCAAATTATGCAATAACTGGACTTTATTATTATGATAGTGATGCACCTAAAATAGCAAAAAATCTGAAACCATCCGCCAGAGGTGAAATTGAAATTACAGATTTAAACTTAGAATATTTAAAAAGAGGGAAACTTAATGTAAAACTAATGGGAAGAGGTTATGCATGGCTTGATACAGGGACACACGATTCTCTTTTAGATGCTTCCGATTTTGTGAGAATAATTGAACAAAGACAAGGACTGAAAATTGCCTGTATAGAAGAAATAGCCTATAGATTAGGGTATATAGATGAAGAACAATTAGAAAAGTTAGCTCAACCTTTAAAAAAGACTGGTTATGGAAAATATCTACTAAAGATTTTAGAAGAAAATGAAATATAGCGTAATAACATCTTTATGATTTTTAGCATATTTTAAAAATGTTTTTTTTAATTAAATTAATAAAAAGATTAAAATAAATTAAAAAAGGATTTGTTTTTATGAAAAAGAATCCAATTATAATTTTGGGGATGCATCGTTCAGGAACTACTTTATTAGCTAATGTCTTTGAGGACTTAGGAATTTTTATGGGAAAGAAAAAAGAACAAAATTCAGAACCTATTTTTTTCCTTAGAATAAATAATTGGCTTTTAAGGCAAGCTAATGCCTTTTGGGACAATCCATACAATTATACATTCCTAGATGAAAAAGAAAGGGAAATTTTAGTAGAAATAACAAAAAAATATTTAAAAAGTTTAAGGAGATTAGAATATTTTGGCTATGAAAAGGGACTGAAATCCTTTTTTGATCTTGATTTCTTTTGGGGATGGAAAGATCCTCGGAATTCCTTTACTCTGGATGTATGGTATAAGATTTTTCCTAATGCAAAGTTGGTACATATTTACAGAAATCCTGTTGATGTGGCAAATAGTTTGAGAACCCGTGAAATTAAAAGACGAAAAAGATTTAAATTAAATTGGAAAAAAGAAGTTGATATCTTATATAGAAATAAAAATCTGGGGTATGGTAATTCAGTAAGAGTTTTGAATTTAGCAGAAGGTGTAAAACTTTGGAAAGAATATACAGAAAGGATTTTTTATTTAGAACAAAAATACCATTTGAATATTTTGCATATAAAATATGAAGATTTTCTAGAACGTCCTTTAGAAATATTAAACAAGATATTACCTGAATTAGATATAGATATAGAAGATTCCAAATTAAAAGAGATTATAAAAAATATAAACCCTGATAGAAAATACGCTTTTATAAAAAATGAAGAACTTGTGGAGTTGTATAATAAAATAAAAGATGATGAACTACTCTCTAAATTAGGATATGATAAAATCTTGTAAATTTTTTTAATTTTGTACTATATCCTATATACTATAAAATTCTGTATAAAAAAATTTTAAAAACATAATTTGTTGCATATTTGTTTTAAAACCAATATTAATTAAAGTATAAATAGACATTAATAAAAAGGAGAGGTAGTATGAGAAATATAATAGTTTTCATGTTTGCATTATTGGTGATGGCAGGATTTTATTCAAAGTCTAGTGCTCACTGTGAAGTTCCGTGTGGAATTTATGATGATGAAATGCGAATTCATATGATAAAAGAAGATATCCTTACTATAGAAAAGGCAATTCAAAAGATAAAAGAACTTTCTGCAAAGAAAAATAAAACACCAAAAGATTACAACCAACTGGTAAGATGGATAGATACAAAAGAAAAACACGCTAAGAGAATACAAGAAATTGCATGGCAGTATTTTTTAACACAAAGGGTAAAACCTGTGGATGCACATCATCATCAAAATACAGAAACTTATCTCCAAAAAGTAACACTTTTACATCAGATGTTATTCTATGCTATGAAAGCAAAACAAAATGTGGATACTAAATATACGGACATTTTAAGAGAAGTTTTAGAAAAATTTGAAAAAGCTTATTTTGGAAAAGCTCATATAGAAGAGCATCACCATCATTGATGATAAGTCGGTGTTAGCCGACTTATCTTTTTCCCTGACAAAGTTGGTATAACTTTTTCTGCTCATTTTTTATAAAGTTTGCTATAAATTGTTCATCTGGTTCTGATATATTTGTAAACTGAATTCCGTAACATTTTATTCTTCTT
>JALVEZ010000177.1 GCA_027030405.1 Hydrogenothermaceae bacterium
TGACATTCTTGCCATAAATTCATTTGTGCATAAAGCAGCTCTAACACCTTTTATTTTGTTGGCAGTAATAGACATTCCAATGCCTGTTCCACATATTAAAACCCCTTTATCAACTTCCTTGTTGGCAACTGCTTTAGCCACTTTTTCAGCGTAGTTGGGATAATCAGTTCTTTCTTTTGAGTATGTTCCTTCATCAATAACTTCATAACCTTTTTCTTCTAAATGTTTTTTTATCATTTCTTTATAATCAAAACCTGCGTGATCACTTCCGATTGCAACTCTCATAGATATTTCCTCCGAAAATTTAGATATATAGATATTATTATACAATAATAGAATTTCCTCTTTTTAGAATTTAGTTTAAAATAAAGTAATTAAATAATGAGGAGAGGCAGATGAAGATTTTTTCTATTCTACTATCAATATTTATTTTCTTAGGCGTATTTTCAAGCTCAAATGCAAAAGAAAATCCAGTGGTTGTCTTAAAAACTACAATGGGAGACATTTATATAGAACTTTATCCTGACAAAGCTCCTATTACTGTTAAGAACTTTTTAACATACGTAAATGAAGGATTTTACAACGGATTGATTTTTCACAGAGTGATACCTAACTTTGTTATACAGGGTGGTGGATTCGATAAAAATATGAGAATGAAAAAACCAACACATCCACCTATCAAAAATGAGTCAGATAACGGCCTTTCAAATTTAAGGGGAACTATTTCTATGGCAAGAACTTCTGATCCAGATAGTGCTTCTTCACAATTTTTTATAAATCTTAAAGACAACACATTCTTAGATTATGGAAAAACTCCTCAAAAATGGGGATATGCAGTTTTTGGAAAAGTGATAAAAGGTATGGATGTAGTTGATAAGATATCTAAAGTCCCAACAAGAAACTACGGATATTTTAGAGATGTACCTGTAACTCCAGTAATAATCATAGAGGCAAAACAGATAAAATGATTGATTTTGTAGAAAAAGGTAATGAATATTTAATAGGAAATTATACACGATTTCCTATCTCTTTTGAGAAAGGAGAAGGTGTTTATCTATACGATAAAGCAGGGAAAAAATACCTTGATATGTTGGCAGGTATTGCTGTAAATACACTCGGTTATAACCACCCAGCTTTAACAGAAGCAATATGTCAGCAAGCTAAAAAAGTTTTACATGTTTCTAATCTTTTTTATATTGAACCACAAATTGAAGTGGCAAAACTTTTAGTTGAAAATAGCTCAGGGGATAAAGTTTTTTTCAGCAACAGCGGAGCAGAAGCAAATGAAGCTGCCATCAAACTGGCACGAAAATATTTTTACGATAAAGGGCAATACAGATATGAGCTTATAACCTTTAAAGGTGGATTCCATGGAAGAACAATGAAGACATTGGCAGCAACTGCTAATCCAGCATATCAGGAAGGTTTTGAACCACTTCCAGAAGGTTTTAAATATGCAGAGTTTAACAATTTAGATTCAGTAAAAGAACAGTTAACTGATAAAACTGCAGGTGTGATGGTTGAAGTAATTCAAGGTGAAGGTGGTGTAAATCCTGTTGATAAAACATTTATCGAAGAATTATATTTATTTTGTAAACAAAATGATTTATTGTTAATAGTTGATGAAGTTCAAACAGGAATAGGAAGAACGGGGAAACTATTTGGATATCAATATTTTGATGTAGAACCAGACATTATTACTTCTGCTAAAGGTTTAGGTGGAGGCGTTCCTATTGGAGCAACAATAGCAAAAAAAGAGGTTGCATCTGCTCTCTCGCCTGGAACACATGGATCTACATTTGGTGGTAATTATCTTGCTACAGTTAGTGCACTGGTCGTTTTAAAAGAAGTTTTAAAAGAAGAATTTTTAGAAAAAGTTAGAGAAAATGGAGAATATCTAAAAGAAAAATTAAGAAAATTCGGATATCCTATAAAAGGATTAGGACTTATGGTGGGAATGGAACTACCTGAAGAGATTTCCGTAAAAGATGTAGTTAGAAAAGCTTTAGATAAAGGATTAATAGTTGGATCTGCAGGAAAAAATACATTACGTTTCGTTCCTCCATTGATTATAAAAAAAGAAGAAATAGACGATGGAATTGATATACTTACTAAAATTTTAAAAGATTAGAGGAATTAGAGGAAAAATTGAAAATAAAAAAATTAGTTTTAATTTTGGTATCAGTTATAGGGATTAACTATTTATCTTATGGTTTAGGTGGGATAGATTTAAGGGCTGGTATATTTAGTCCTAAAATGAATGTAGATGGAACTATTATAACTGATAAAGGTAAAAAATATGATATTCAAGACACTCTTGATTTAGATGCATTTAAAAAGCAGAACTGGTTTATTGATATTGGACTACCTCTTTTACCTAATATTAGATTAGAACATCAACCTATTTATCATGAAGGGGAAAATCAAGTTGAGGTTCCTATAGATATTGGTTGGTTTGATATTAAAATAAAAGCTTATGATAAAGTTAAAACAAAAGTTGATTTACAGAAAAATTATGATTTAATTGCCTATTATGACTTTAAATTACCATATCTAACACCGAAAATAGGTGCAGCTATTAAATATGTTGAAGGTGATTTATATGCAGAAGCCAAAAAATTAAAACAAAAAGATCATGCAAGGATAAAAACGTTTTTACCAATGGTGTTTTTGGGGGCTGAAGCTGCAGTTCCTGTGATTCCACTAATAGCAGAACTTGCAGGAGAGTTTGAGATAAAAGGAATTTCTTACGATAACTCTTATTACTTAGGAACAAAATGGCTTTTAAAATTAAGAATCTTGTTACTTCAGGGGATTGGTGCTGTCTATGTAGGAACAGGATACCAAACATGGGATCTAGTTTTGAAAAATTTGCCAAGTGGAAAAGCAAATCCACAAGTTGATTTACATTGGCGAGGAACATTTATGGAATTTGGATTAGAATTTTAAATAAAAGGAGGGAATCATGAGAAAAAAAGTTTTATTAACAGGAATTTTTAGTTCTTTTTTAATTGCAAATGCTTATGCAATTCCTGGAATTGATTTGAGCATGGGTATAGGATATACATCACTTTCCCCATCTGGTAATATGAGTTATGTTGGATCCGGTGACGATCCAACTATCAATAAAATTGATTTAGAAAATGATTTAAACTTGGATAATTCTAAAAAAGCTTATGCATATATTGATATTGATTTACCCGTACTACCAAATTTAAAACTTGAATATGCTCCTTTCCAATACATAGGAAGTGGTACTTTATCTGGAATAAAGTTTGGTGATAAAACTTTTAATGCTGATGTTGATACTGATATAGATTTTGATCAATACGAATTAGATTTATATTATGGATTACCAATTCCAATTATTACTCCAAGAATAGGAGTTGCTTTAAAATATTTAGATGGAAATATTACTGTACAGGATTCAACAGACCCTTCAAAACATGCTTCTGCAGATATAAATGTACCTATTCCAATGTTATATGCTGGTGTTACTATTGGTGTGCCTTTAATTCCTTTAGTTTCAAAATTTGATATAGATTTAGAAGGTAAATATTTATCTATAAGCGGGAATACTATAACAGAGCTTAAAGCATTGGGAAAAATAAAACTTCTTAAAGTTCCTGTTGTCGGAAGTTTATATGCAGGACTTGGATATAAATACACAAGATTAAAAATTGATGATTTAGATGTTGATGATAATACATTTAATGCAGACTTTAAATTTAAAGGAATTATAGGTGAAGTGGGAGTAGAATTCTAAAGATGAATATAACAGAAAAAGATATCATTGAGTTCCTAAAGAAAAGGAATAAACCAGCATATTTTAAAATGCTAATGAGGAAGTTAGGAGTTCCTAAAGAAAAGAAAAAGGAACTCCGCAAACTCCTCAAAAAGATGATAAAAGAAGGTATTTTAAAATATGAAAAAGGTAAGTATCTTCTCAGGGATTCATTAATAGAAGAAGAGTTAGTCGAGGGAACGGTAGAAGCACATCCAAGTGGATATGGATTTTTAATTATCGGTGAGGATGTAAAAGACTTATTCATTCCACCTCCTGAGATGAGGTATCTTTTTGATAGAGATGTTGTCCTTGCTAAACCTTTATTAAGAAAGAAAAAACATGAAGCAAAAGTTGTAAAAATATTAAAAAGAGCTGTAAAAACGGCTGTTGGAACACTTCATAAAGATAAATACGGATATTATGTCTTGTTATCTGACACCGTTATACCTCATAAAATTTATGTTTCTAAAAAACAGGTTAAAGATATAGAACTAAAAACATACGTTGTAGTGGAAATAACCACATATCCAGCCCCGAGAACAAGGGCAAAAGGAAAAATAGTAAAAGTATTAGGAAAAACCAAAAATACAAAAACTGTTGCAGAAATAATTGCACATAAATATAATCTTCCTCGAACACATTCAGAAGAAGCGATAAAAGAAGCCGAGAAACTTCCTGCAACAGTAAGAATCACAAAAAATAGGAAAAATTTAACAGACCAGATCTGTTTTACCATTGACCCTGAAAGTGCCAGAGATCACGATGATGCAGTTGCTATAGAGAAAGAAGGTAGAAACTATAGGTTATATGTCCATATTGCTGATGTTTCACATTACGTAAAAGAAGGCTCTGCAATTGATAAAGAAGCATTCGAAAGAGGAAATACATACTATCTTCCTGAATATGCTCTGCATATGCTCCCTGAAAGAATTGCAACAGAATTATGTAGCTTAAGGCCCAATGAGAAAAAATACGCATTTACCTGTGAAATGCTTATCAATAAAAAAGGACAGGTTCTTGAATACGATATATATGAAAGTGTGATAATCAGTAAAGCTAAACTTTCGTATGATGATGCTTTGAAAATCATTTTAGGAGAACCTGAGTATCAGAAAAAATATCCTGAATTGGTCAAACCTTTAAAGCATATGGAAGAGCTTGCCAAGATATTGATGAAAGCGAAAGAAAAAAGAGGTAGTATCGATTTTGATATGCCAGAATCTCAAATTTTATTTACAGAACATGGAGATCCCTACGATGTTGCTCCATATGAAAGGCATTTTACACACAGATTAATAGAAGAATTTATGATTATAGCCAATGAAACAGTGGCAAATCATATGGAAAAATTAGAATATCCATTTATTTATAGAACTCATGAAGAACCTGACATAGAAAAAGTTATTAAATTTGTAGATTTAGTTGCTGGATTAGGATATAAAGTTAACTATCCAAATGAAATTACACCCAAGTTTATCCAGAAAATTTTAGAAAAAGTAGCAGGAACACCAGAGGAAACCCTCGTAAGACTAATGGCGCTAAGAACTATGAAACAGGCTAAATACACTACAGAAAATATAGGACATTTCGGGCTTGCATCTCCTTGTTATACACATTTCACTTCTCCGATTAGAAGATATGCAGATGTTAATGTTCACAGAATGTTAAAAATGGCTATAAAGAAAAAATTCAATAAAAGAAATGTTGAAAAAATAAAAGAACGTTTAGATGAAGTGGCTCAACAATGTTCTAAAATGGAAAGAGTAGCTGAAGAAGCAGAAAGGGATGCACTTGAGATGTTAAAACTAAGAATTCTTAAAAATCACATTGGAGAAGAATTTAACGGTATTATATCAGGAGTTGTTTCATTTGGATTATTTGTTGAAATTGAAAAATATTTAATAGAAGGTCTAATTCATATAAGTACTCTTCCAGATGGATTTAAATATGATGATGCCAACCAAAGACTGATATCTGAAGAAAAAATTTATAGATTAGGTGATAAAGTTAAAGTAGTTATTGATAAAGTTGACGAAGATTTGAAGAAATTAGATTTAGTGTTGGCAGATTAAGAGAAAGAAGATTACAAGAAAATTCATCATTATATAATCCAAAAGTATATTAAATTTAATATCAAAAAACTCTATCATTTTTACTTAAAGGATAGTTTTGAACCCAAAGTCTATTAGGTTTTAGAAGTGGTGCGAGAGGAGGGAATCGAACCCTCACGGGCTTTCGCCCAAGGGATTTTAAGTCCCTCGCGTCTGCCAGTTCCGCCACTCTCGCGAATTGAGAATATTATTATATCAAACTAAGTAAAAAAATCAATATTAACTAATTACCTGAATTTTTATAACTGGATATTATCTATAAGCCTCGTATTTCCTACATAAACTGCAAGGGCAATTGTATCTCCTTTTTCTACTTTTTCCTTTGGTTTTAAGGTTTCAGAATCAACTATTTCTATATATTGGATTTCTCTTACCAAAGGATACGATAGTATCAGTTCTTCCATTTTTTTCTTTATTGTTTGTGGGTCTGTTTCTCCACTTTCAAAAAGTTGTTTTGCTAAAAAAAGACTTTTACTCAGGGATAATGCGGATTCTCTTTCTTCTTTTGAAAGATATTTATTTCTGGAAGATAAGGCAAGACCGTCTTTTTCTCTTATCAACGGACATCCTATAACATTCACATCCATATTCAGATCTTTTACCATCTGCTGTATCACTTTTAGTTGCTGGAAATCTTTTTTACCGAAATATGCATTATCAGGATTTATAATATTAAAAAGTTTTGTAACAACTGTTGTGACACCTCTAAAATGTCCTTCTCTGAATGCTCCACATAGATTTTTCGTGATTTCTTCTACTTCAACATACGTTTTATATCCTTCTGGATACATCTCTTCATAAGAAGGATTAAAAATATAATCTACACCATTTTTCTCACATATCTGTCTATCTCTTTCTAAGTCCCTTGGGTATCTATCTAAATCTTCACTTTTTCCAAACTGGATAGGATTAACAAATATACTTACCACGGTGATATCATTTTCTGACGTGGAACATTTTATAAGGGATTCGTGTCCTTCGTGTAAGTATCCCATAGTCGGAACAAATCCTATCTTCTTATTATCTTTTTTCAGTTCTTTTATAATTTTTTTCATTTCATCAATTGAATGGATTACTTTTGTCATTAAAACCTTAATCCTCCTTGAATATTTGATGGTTTATAATTCTTTAAAATTTCGAAGATCTTTTCTCTAATGCTGTAAGGGTCTTTTACCTGTTTAAAACAGGTTTGGGAGTTGCATATGTAAGCTGTTGTTTTATCAGGTATTTTATAACCTAATTTTTGTATTTCTTCTTTATCATTTTTGTCTATAAATTGTGTAAAATTCCAGTAAGGGAAAGAGCTGAATGTTTTTGAGATAAATAGTTCTTTATCCTGATTAGAACCGATTATATGTGTAATAAGTGGTGGATAAAAATATACATAGTATGCAAGAGCTGTGCTTAGATTTATTTTTCTGGGTATGGCCTTTACAACTTTTTCCATATAAGTTTTAAATTTAGTATCTTCTGTCAAGACGTAAAGCCCATACAACTGTTTAACGGCTCTTGAATTTAGTGCCAATATATCAGAAATAAATGAAATTCTCTTTATGTTATATCCAACCTCTTCTAAATCTGTAAACAGATTTATATCTTTTGCAAAATATTTGTTTATCATTAAATCTGCAAATTTCACTGCTTGATTTAGATATCGTTTATCAGCCGAAACCTGATACATAGTCAGTAAAGCTTCAAGAAAATAAACCTGTGCATTTAAATAATATTTGTTTTGATTAGGAGAATGTTTTACTCCATTTTCCGTTAAACCATCTTTTATTATATTGTCTATCACTTTTTTCCCGATCTCAAAATCTTCTTTAGATCCGTTGTAGGCATAGGAATACAGCATTGCCTGAGCCATAAGTGCATTATTTCCAAAATAGATGGTTTTATCTATATTTGGCTTATATCCAACTTTTTGTTCAATGATTTTTCTTCCTTCTTCGTCTTCCACAAAATACTCTTCTCCAGTTACAAGTAATGTTCCATGTTCATCAACAATATCTGCACCTTGCGAGTTATAAAAATATCCTTTGTTTTTATCATAAAGTTTTTCTTTTGCGAATTTTATAAGCAGGTTTGCGTATTCTTTGTATTTTAGTTTATTTAGATAAGAGTATGCATTAAAAAACAAAACTGCTAAATCTCCCTGATCTTTTAACAGTTTTTCATAATGAGGTGCTGACCAATCTTCCTGAGTTCCGTAACGATAGATTCCGCCTTCTACTTTATCAATTAATTTTCCGTAGGCATCTAATGTTTTTATTAAATGTGTTTTAGAGGATTTATGGAATAAAGAGTGGAGCATTAAGAAATAAGGTAGTTCTTCATCTGGAAATTTAGGTGCTCCTTCTAAACCACCATATTTCTCATCAAATTTTCTTTCTAAAAGGTTGTAAACAAGATTTATAAAACTTTCTGAAATTTCTTTTTCTTTTGTTGCCTTCTCAAAACGTTTAAATCTGAGTTCTTCTCTCAGTTTGTTCCTTTCTACAAAATGTTTAATATCTTCTTTTGACATTTGGGCAAACTGGAAAAGAACTTTTACCATGTCGTCAGGTGGAATGTAAATTGCTCCAAAAACTATATTCCCTTCAGGATCCAGTATTACTGTGGAAGGCAAACCACCTTGATTATACTTTTTATTCAAATCAGGTTCTTTATCTGCATCAACTCTGACAGGTATGTAATATTTTTTTATCAGTTCGATAACTCTTTTATCTCTATAGGTGGTATTTTCCATCACATTACACCAGTGGCACCACTTGGCGTAAATATCCAAAAGAATAAGTTTATTCTGTTGTTTT
>JALVEZ010000178.1 GCA_027030405.1 Hydrogenothermaceae bacterium
ACTGGGCTTCAGTTGTTCTCATTCACTTCATGAGAGAAGGTGATGAAAAACTCTCAATCAAAGAGTTAGTTCAAAAATTCCCATACAAAAAATCACAAGAGATCGTAGTTAAAGGTTGGAAATAAAATTTCCAGCGTACTACTTCTTTTCGGCGTCCCTTTTAGGGACGCCTTTTTTATTTAAAAAACATATTTTCTGTTAAAATAGTTAAATGTTTCTTTACATCATTAAAAGACTTATTCAGATGATCCCGCTTGTTATAGGGATTACTTTTGTTTCTTTCATTATTATTCAGCTTGCTCCTGGTAGCTACATTGACCAGTTAAAAATGAATCCTCAAATCTCAGCAGAAACATTAAAAGAGTTAGAAAAAAGTTATGGGTTAGATCAACCTCTACTTATCCAATATTTTAAATGGTTGATGAATGCTTTAACATTTGATTTAGGTTATTCCTTCAGCTTTCATGTACCTGTAACTCAGCTTATTCAGGAAAGGGTATGGAATACTTTATTTTTATCTATCACTTCAGCGATTTTGGCATGGGGATTAGCTGTTCCCATGGGAATATGGGCTGCATTAAAACCAAATAGCTGGGTTGATAAATTTATTCAGCTTTTTTCTTTTACATTTATGTCAATTCCAAACTTCTTTTTAGCTTTTTTAATGCTTTTTGTAGCTGTAAAGACTGGAATTTTTCCAACTGGCGGAGCCACAAGCCCAGATTATGACCAGATGTCTTTGATTGGAAAAATTGCAGATAGGTTATGGCATGTGGCTTTACCTGCTTTTGTATTGGCAGTTGGTTCTCTTGCAGGACTGGTAAGGCTTGTAAGAAGTGCAATGATAGAATCTTTGCAGTCTGATTATGTTTTATTCGCAAGGGCAAAAGGACTGCCAGAAAAAGATGTAATTTTTAAACACGCATTAAAGAATGCTTTAAATCCTTTCATTACTCTTTTAGGTTTTGAAATTGCAAATCTTATTTCAGGTGCTGCACTGGTAGAAATTATTGTAAACTGGCCAGGAATGGGAATGCTTATGTTGGATGCCGTTTTAAAACAGGATCTGTATCTTGTGATGGGTGGTCTTTATATTGGAGCTATTATGCTTATAGTAGGTAATCTGATCGCCGATATATTACTTGCAAAAATAGATCCAAGAGTGAGACAAAGAGAAGTGGAGGGAATTTTAAAATGAGAAAAATATTTCTCCTATTTTTCATTCTGATTTTAAATTTTTCCTGTGAAGTAGGAACATCAGACGACTCAGGAAATTCAAACGATACATCCCAAATTGATTACAGACAGGAAATGAGAAATTTTGTAAAAGAGATTTCAGAATATGCAAAGGACAAAGATTCAGATTTTATAGTTATCACACAAAATGGGATAGAACTGATTACTGAAGATGGTGAACCTGACGGTGAACTGGCAACAGAATATCTGAACGCCATAGATGGAGTTGGACAAGAAGACCTTTTTTATGGATATGAAGATGATAACAAACCTACACCAAAAGAAGTTTCAGATTATTTAAATAGTTTTTTACAGAGAGTAAAAAATGAAGGAAAAAAAGTTTTAGTTACAGATTATTGCTGGGATACATCAAAAGTTGATGATTCTTACCAGAAAAACTACTCTTTAGGTTACATCTCTATTGCAACTTGTAGGGAACTCAACTGTATCCCAAAATATCCACCAAACCCTTATAACGAAAATTCCAATGATATCAATAGTTTAAATGATGCTCAAAATTTCCTTTATTTAATTAATCCTGAAAAATTTAATACAAAAGAAAAATTTATTCATGCATTAGAAAACACTAATTATGATGTTCTGATCATCGACGCATTTTTCAATGATGAGCTTCTAAGCTCAGATGATGTTAACAGGCTTAAAACAAAAGCAAATGGCGGAAAAAGGCTTGTGATTTCTTATATGAGTATTGGAGAAGCTGAAGATTACAGGTATTACTGGAAAGATGAGTGGAAAAACAATCCACCAGAATGGTTAGATGAAGAAAACCCTGATTGGGAAGGCAACTATAAAGTCAAATACTGGATGAAAGATTGGCAAAAAATCATTTATGGCAGTAAAGATTCTTATTTGGATAAAATTTTATCTGTAGCTTTTGATGGGGTTTATTTAGATATAATCGACGCATTTGAGTATTTTGAGAATAAGGAATAGAAATATGTCAAAAGATTACGAACAGTTTAATAAAATAAAAGAACCTATTATGGTTATTGATAAAGATTACAACATAATTTTTATAAATGAGACTGCCAAACAAGAATATGAAGGAAGGCAAGGAACAAAATGTTATCAAGTCAGCTATAACTTTGATAAACCTTGTTGGGAACATGCAGAACATCCATGTCCTAAAAAGATAATGGAAGATAAAAACCTTCAAAAGTTTAATGTAATACACGAACATTTTACAGAGAATGGTAAAGAGTATTTTGAAGTTAGAATCTATAAAGATGGAGAAAATACAATTGAATTTCACTTGAATATTACCAATGTAATAAAATCTATAAAACAGGACGTTATAAATTCGGATAATCCAATAATAAAAGAGCTTCAACATCAAATAGATGTAGTATTTAAACAGTTCATTAATCTTTTAAAGAATATACATTTTGGAGTGATGATTGAAAATGAAAAAAGAGAAGTTGTTTTTGTAAACAAACCTTTTGTAGAGATTTTCAATTTAAACATAAATCCTGAAGAAATCAATCATCTACAGGATAAAGAGTTGTTTCGACAGATTTCTTCTTTTTTCAAGAATGATGATATCGAAGAATACATTACCAAAAATAAACCTGTTTACAATGAAATTGTTCATTTGAATAATGGGAAAGTTTTAAATCAAACTTTTATTCCTATCTATGTTGATTCAGAGAATAAAGGTTATGCGTGGATATTTGAAGATATTACAGAAAAATATAAACTTGAGCAGGAACTAAAAGAGAGTGAGGAAAAATTCAGAGTTCTTGCAGAAGTGGCACCTGTCGGAATTTTTATTCAAAAAGTGAAGTTTATTTATGTGAATAAAACATTTGCAGATATGCTTGAGTACTCTATTGATGAATTGTTAAATCTTGAATCTGTATTACAGATTGTCCATCCTGATTTTAGAGAGAAAGTTAAAAAAATTGTTCAGGAAAGATTACAGGGCATAAAAGAAATCCATAGATACGAAATAAAACTTTTAACTAAAACAGGAAAAGAAAAATGGGTGGAAGTTTCATCTTCAGCTACAAAATACAAAGGTGAAAATGTTGGAATTGGTTTTGTTTTAGATATCACACAGAGAAAGGAATGGGAACAAAAGCTTGAGAAACTTGCCACAACAGATGGATTAACAGGAATACTTAACAGGTATGCATTTAATAAATTTTTAGAAGAAGAAATTTATAGGGCAGAAAGATACGGAACAAAATTCTCCATTATTTTATTTGATATAGATAATTTTAAAAAAATAAATGATACATATGGACATTTAACAGGTGATGAAGTCTTAAAAGAAACTGTAAATATTGTAAAAAAACAAATCAGAAAATCAGATGTATTTGCCAGATGGGGAGGTGAAGAGTTTATAATACTTCTACCAAATGGAACTGATGCCGTTGAAGTGGCAGAAAAAATTCGTAAAACAATAGCTAATTCTTTTTTTATTGGCCCTGAAAAAATAACTGTAAGTTTTGGAGTAACAAGTTTTAAGGAAGGAGATACAATAAATTCCATTATAAAAAGAGCCGATCAGGCTCTATATCTGGCTAAAGAAAATGGAAAAAATAGAGTAGAATACGTGGGATGAAAGAAATAATAAAATATATAAAAAAAAATAAACTTGCTTATATGTCTCTTTATATTTTGGTGATTTTGTATTTTTTAGCCGTTTTTGCTGATTTTATCTCCCCCTACCCCTATGATATTCAACATCGAGATACACCTTATCATCCACCAACGCAGATTCATTTTTTTGATAAAGAAGGAAATTTTCATTTAAGACCTTTTGTTTATAAATATGAGCTGATAGATCCTGTTTTCAAAGTTTATAAAATAAATGAAGACAAAATTTATCCTGTTCAATTTTTCACAGAAGGAGAAAAACATTACCTTTTTGGTGTCATTCCTACAAATATACACTTATTTGGTGTGAAAGGTGATGGGAAAATATTTTTACTTGGTGCAGATCATTTAGGTAGGGATATTTTTTCAAGGCTTTTATACGGTTCAAGAGTGAGTCTGTCTATCGGATTGGTTGGAGTTCTTTTATCTTTTTCTTTGGGATCATTAATCGGAGGGATCTCAGGTTATTTTGGTGGAAAAATTGATAATATTTTGATGAGACTTTCAGAAATAGTGATGTCTTTTCCTGGATTTTATCTGATGCTTGCCCTTAGAGCTATTTTCCCAATTACGCTTTCTTCTGTTCAGGTTTATTTTTTAATTGTGGTAATTCTGTCCTTTATTGGTTGGGCAGGTCTTGCTCGTGTTATTAGAGGAATGGTTTTATCTATTAGGGAACAGGATTTTGTGATAGCTGCAAAAAGTTATGGAGCTTCTTCTTTTAGAATTATTACAAAACATATTATTCCAAATACATTTTCTTATCTTTTGATTGCTGCAACTTTATCTATACCAGGATATATTTTAGGGGAAAGTGCTTTATCTCTTTTGGGACTTGGTATTCAGGAACCTTATGCAAGCTGGGGGAACATGCTTTCTGCGGCGAGGAGCATAACTGCCATATCCTCTTACCCGTGGATATTATCACCTGGGGTAGCCATATTTATAACCATATTAGCCTTCAATCTTTTAGGAGATGCGTTAAGAGATGCATTAGATCCTAAACTTAGAAAAATGTTGTGATTTCATCTCATTTGCAAATAGTAATATTTTGCTTAACTTTAATTTACCGATATATAAAAACATAATACTTCATGGGTAAGGATAAATAAAAAAAGGAGGCTTACCCATGAAATCTAAAATAAGATCCAAGATCTCTTTATTTTCAATTCTTATATTCTTTTTTTCATCTTTTTATTTATCTGGCTGTGGTGATGGTGGCAATTCAAGTACAGAAACAGCAAACGTAACAGTTACTTCTAATGTTAACGGAACACAAGTTTCGATACTATCCTACAATAAGGATGGTACAAAAGAAAGAGATTCTGTAGAAGGAACTGCTTCAAACAACCAGTTTGAAAAATCTGTAAAAATGGATAAAGACGGTGGTTATCTTATCGTAAATGTGACAAAAGATGGATATGCAGATTGGAGTAAAAGAGTTAACTTTGATAAACCTCATGATATGAGTATTAATGCTGTTCTTTCTCCTGTTCAAAGTCAGTCTATAATTCCTTTAAATGATAGCACTGTAACAGTTTTATCAACAGGTCAAAAAGTTATAAAAATCGCTTTAATAAAACGAAGTAATGGAAAAAAAGTTATTGCCACAGGTAATCAAATCAGAGCCTTAAATGGTATTCCAGAGTTTTCGATGGAAATTCCAAGAAATAAAATAGATCCGAATGTTAAAGCCTTAAAAGTTGGTTTAAGTTCTTTCGATCCTGATAAAGATGCAGATAAGTTCCCAGGTGATTATATTGATGAAAATGGAAATAGATTGATATCTTTAGGCTTTAACTATATTTCTATTACAGATGAAAATGGTAATCCAGTTTTCAGAGAAAATAATCCTTCTGCAACTGAAACTACAGTAACTAGAGTAACAAGATGGGTAAATGAAAACGCCTGTGATAATCTTCCAGGAGATTTTTGTACAGGGGCTGCCGGAGAGCCAGAAATATGTTCACGTTTAAATTCAAATGAATTAAATGGCTATAATGTTCCATTCTATAGATATGAACCAACTACAGGAGCATGGGAATTATTAGGTGTTGGAACTTTTGATATCAATAGAGATGGAAATATAGATAACAATGACGCTGCAGGATCAAACTTTGATGCAATTCAAACATGTCATGATAATTATGGATTTAACACAATTATAGTTATAACTAATCCAAACTTCAGATATTGTAATTTGGATTATCCAGTAGTTACTCCACCAACTGAACTTTGTTTCAAAAAAACATTTAAAGACCAAAACGATCAACCATTTACAAATATTTATGTATGGTTAGAAGATAATGATAACAAGCAAAGTTTTTTATATACATCAGGTAATTCTCCTGATGAAACTGGAACTGTAATATTAAAGACATGGAATATAGCAAGTGATAGTGATACAGATGCAAAGCTGTACTATCAATATACAAGAACCATTGATAATCAAACTTTAATTATTACAAAATCTGAAGACGTAACATTAGGAACAGATCCTAATAACTGCCCCACAAAAACAAACACAATTGATTTAACAGAAAAATTATGTCAGGTAAAAGGAACGGTTAAATATTTTGATGACACACCGGCTGAAGGCATATGGGTAAATATTACAAATTATGATTCTATCGATCTGTTTACCTTTACAAATGAGAATGGTAAATTTTCAGCACCTGCCCCATGTGGAGAAATTATTTATGTTCGAGTCGAAGGAAACGAAAATAGTGGATTTGGAGATGATGAAAGAGATTCTGCACAACTCTTTTACTCTGCAAGATTTAAAGCAGATGGTCAGGTTAATTACGATGAAGCAAAAGATGAAGCCCAACCTGCAGATGGCAGCTACAGATTCATTGTAACTTTATATGAAGTATCCGTACCTAAACCAAATTATTCTCTTTATGTTTATAAAGAAGGAAATGGAAAAATCACAAGTAACCCTCCTGGAATAAACTGTGGAAGTGATTGCTTTGAGTCATACGAACAAGGAACATCTATTACTCTAACTGCGGTACCTGACATGGGAAATCGCATAAATCACTGGGTTGGATGTGATTCTATATCTCCAGACAATACTACCTGTACTGTTACTATGAATGATTATAAATTTGTCACTGTTGTATTTAAATCAAATATACAATACACATTAAATGTTTCTGTAACAGGGAATGGTTCTGTAGTTAGCAATCCACTCGGAATTAATAATTGTGAAGAAAATAATGGAACATGCTCTAATTCATTTTTTGAAAATACAGAAGTTAGTTTAACCGCAAATCCAGGAACTGGTTCTATATTTAAGAAATGGGAAGGAGATTGTTCTTCTTGTGGAGCAAATCTAACATGTACAATTACTATGGATGCAGATAAAAATTGTAGTGCTGAGTTTATACAGAGTAATAATCCACCTGTTATAACTTCCTTTACAGCAACTCCTAACTCTGGAAATGCACCTTTATATGTAACATTCAACTGGAATGTTTCTGACCCTGATGGTGATACATTAACCTGTTATATAGATGTTAATAATGATGGAAATAATGACTATACGATAAATGATTGTGCTTCTACTACATCACAAATCCATACATATGCAAACGCAGGAAACTACACGGCAAAACTTATAGTAACAGATAACTTTTTGACTGTAGATAAAACCACAACTATAAATGTATCAGGAACAGGGACAACTATTGACATAATAGGTGTATGGGAAGGCAGTTATACAGGAAGTGATGGAAGTAAAGGTCAGATATGTGTAGAAATGTTCCAAAATGGTACCGATGTGGATGGTGAAGTCTATGTTCAAGGTGAAGGAC
Organism: Hydrogenothermaceae bacterium; assembly: GCA_027030405.1. Lineage (GTDB taxonomy): Bacteria > Aquificota > Aquificia > Aquificales > Hydrogenothermaceae > JALSSE01. The sequence continues at coordinate 7,677 of JALVEZ010000178.1, forward strand.
ATATAGGGTTAGGCATAGTAAGTTTAAATGGAAATAATATTGAAATTGATGTTCCAGCAGGAACAATATATACAGGAACTGTCAGCAATGATGGAAACAGTGCAAGCGGAATATATGAGGATCAAGTTAATAATAATAATGGAACATGGCAATTAACCAAAACAGATAAAGAAAGTTGTGGATGGATAACTTCAGATAGTGATATCTTGAATGCAGTAGGATTTGGATATTTCTCAGATATAATTACTGAGATTTCTACTATTGAAGTAAACAATAATGGAACTTCAGAAACTAATTGGCGGGGAACTGTAATAGAATTCATAGATAATATAAATGGAACTAATGTTCCATATGTGGTAGCAGAACGTAAAGACAACACATATCTTCTAAAAGCTCCATACAGCAGTGGAACTACAACTGTTACCCTTGAAGATAAAACACAGGGTATTCTATATATTGGTACAAACTCAACAAACCCTATAAGTAATGCAAATTACGATAGCACTGTCATCTATGATAGTGGGTGTGTATCTTCTAGAACAAGTATGATAAGAGCTAAATTATATAAAGGAACTGCTGATATTACTATTCCAAATACAACACTACATCAAACAACTCCGCCAAATACTACAAGAACTATTGGAATTCCATCACAAAATGTAACTGCATATAAAGTGGAAGTCTTTACCTGCCCGTAATTTTACACACATAACCCTCCTTTTGGAGGGTTTACAATTAATAAATTGTATATTTTGTATATTTTAGAAGTAAAAATATACTATTTTTCTATTATCTTTAGTATAGGAGTTAACTCTAAGATATTTTTTCAAAAGTTTTACAAAAATTTACGCCTGTTATCTATAATATTTATCATTTTGATCCAAAGGCTTGGCTTCTTCAATAAGAAGAACAGGGATATCATCAATAATAGGAAAAATCAGTTTACAATTTTTGCAGATTAAAATGTTTTCTTCTTTTTCAAATTTCAGATCTGATTTACATTTTGGACAGGCTAAAATATCTAGTAACTCTTTAGAAATCAATTTAACTCCTTGAAATTTAATTTATAATATTATAACAATTCTATCTGGAGGATAAAAAGATGGATCCTAATGTTTGGTTTCCAATTATAGTAATGGGAATGGTCATTCTGGCTATACTAATTTTTGGAATTTTTGTTTACCTTGATAAAGGTGAATAATGGAAAGAATACTCCAAAAATTTTATGCAATTACTGACAGAAAACAGTTTAAATATCCATTTGAAGATCAGATAAAACGTATGCTGGATCATGGTATAAGAATGTTTCAGTTGAGAGAAAAAGATCTACCATCAGATGAACTTTTAGATCTTGCATTCAAAATGAAAAATTTGATGAAAGGATACGATGCACATCTTTTTATTAATGATAGAGTTGATATAGCCGTTTTTTCAGATGCAGAAGGTGTTCACCTCCCTGAAAAAAGCATTTCTATAGAAATAATAAAACATAAATTTCCTGATTTAATAGTTGGAAAGTCATGCCATTCTTTGGAAACTGCATTACAGGCTGAAAAGGAAGGTGCAGACTATATAACATTTGCTCCTATATTTTATGTTGAAGGAAAAAGTAACCCTCAAGGGTTGGATAAATTAAAAGAAGTGGTTAATGCACTGAATATTCCTGTTTATGCATTAGGTGGAATAAAGGAAAATGATATTCCTAATATTTTAAAAACAGGTGCGTATGGCATAGCTGGAATCAGGCTTTTTATTGTTTAGAAAATATACTTTACTGTGAAAATATACTCTCTATCGATTACTGGAAAATCTTTAATTTGATTTGTTAAAGGTATGAAAAAAGGTGTCTTTAATCCCCGTCCTAAAAGATTTACACCTTTTAGTCCTATTTGTAAAGAATCATTATAGTTGTAAGTTAATGCAAGTGTTAAATCATAGGCTGAATCTATTTTCTTTTTAAAAGGCTTTAAATGATATTTTTTCCTATATACTAATTCTGAATATATATCTAACTTTTTCACCGTTTTAAACAGTTTAATATATCCACCTTCTGGATAACTTCCTTTTTCATCAACGTCAAATAATTTGAAATAGTTTAACATCACCTTATCGCTATTATTTATAAAATAGGTATAATCTATCGATGCAAGTTTTGCATCATAATCTTTTTTCATATTTATTAAGCTACCTGTATTAAGATCTGGAATTATTTTATTTCTTGCTTTTGCTACACCTGTCAAAATATTGATTCTATGTTTATCTTTATTGTAAATTACTTCAAATGAAGCAGTGTTATAGTTTTCTTGCTTTAAAGGATATTTTGCAAACATTTCTTGATAAAGAGAAGGATTAACGTATATATTTCCTAAGAACGCTTTAAATGTAAATTTATTGGATGGAACAAATATATATCCTAATTTAGCCGTTAATGGATAAAAATTTCTTTTTCCTCCGCTTCTTATATACATATCATATCTTATTCCTGTTAGGAGTAAGTTTTTATTGTTTATATTATATTGATTTTCTAAACCAAACGTATAAATATGTTCATATTTTAGAGGAAGTTCATCTTTTCCATCATAAGTTGTGTTATCTACTAATTTTAAAATGCCTTTTTTTACATCGTAAAATTTACCTTTATAGGTAGCTATCAAAAATAAAGAATTTTTCTTTGTTTCAAAAACTTTTGTTAAAGCCGAATAAACTTTTTTAAAGTTATAGTCTAAATTTATTGCAACGTATGGATTAGATGGATTAAAGTCTGGAAGTAATATTCCACCTTGAAGAGGGCTATTTTCTTCCATGTATTTTATATCATCAAATGTAAACCCTATTTTAAATTTTAAAGAATCATCTTTTAAAAATTTTTGTGTAAAGATAAAATAAACTTCTTCAGGTTTGAACTTACCACTATCAGGAGCTTTATCTGTGGAAAAACCTAAAAAATTATATTTATTTCTTTTTACACCAAATATTTCTAATCTGGATTTTTTATATTTCAAGTTCAGATACAACAAATTGTCCATTGTGTCTAATTTTATCTTCTGATTATTAAGTTCTTTGTTTTGGCGATTGTTATATGATCTACTGAAAAATAATAGGTATGAAAAGTCGTTATTCACCTCCCGTGCATCTAAATAGTTAAGACTATACCCTTTTAATGATGTGACTGATCCTCGAAGAGTTGTTGCATTTTCTCTTTCTGGAAGTTTTGTATATATTTTCATTACAAAGAATGATGGTTCGTCAGCGAGTCTAATAGAACTCCCCATAAAGTATATTTCTATATGATCTATGAAATCTAATGGCATATTTGATAAGAATGTAAAAGGATTATTGGTATCAATTGAACTTACATCTTGGTCATTAATGTAAAGCTTTACATAGCTTGCAAGATGTGAAAAATCCCCCACCGATACAAGTGATTCAATTCCAAACTCACTCATTAAAAAATTTTTCATTTTAATAGATTTCATAACGTCCACAAGACTATTTGCTTGCATTCTATCCAGGTCTTCTCTGGTGATAACTACAAGATAACCTAAACTTTCATCTCTTGTTTTTTTTGAAAGTTCAGAAGCTTCTTTATACTGTTTTAAAAGGAAATCCAAATCATCATTTGCGTACACTAAACCTTCTGCACATAACGATACTATTAGGATAAATAGTCCTATTTTCTTTTTCATTCAGTAGTTTTCCCTTTTATAATTAACGCTTCCTACTTTTTCGGTTATAATTATGTTTTGTTTAATTTTGTAAGATTCCGGTTTGTCAATTTTACAAATAAGATTAGTTTAGGTTATGGTAATTAGATTAGAATGTTAAAAAAAATAAAAAGAAAATTAAATCAAGATAAACATTTACATGAGTTATTTAAAGGTTCTTCTGTTTCTTTTTTATATAGATTATTAGGTACATTGTTTGGTTACATCCTTACTTATTTTATTGCAACCAAATTTGGTGCAGAAGTAATGGGTATTTTTGCACTTTCAATGGCTTTTTTAAGTATTACCACAATCTTTTCAAAATTTGGTTTAGATACTGCCATTATAAGGTTTGTTGCAGAAAATATATCAAAAGGAAAAGTTTACCTGATAAAAGACTATTATCTAAAATCATTAATTTTTGTATTTTTTAGTTCTATAGTTATTTCTATATTGGCATTTTATCTATCTGAAATTATTGCACAATACGTCTTCAAAAAACCTCATCTATATATATATTTTCAGATAATATCCTTAGGTATATTACCTTATACTTTATTTTTCTTACATGCAGAAGCTATTCGGGGACTTAAAAAAATCGCAATTTCATCTTTTTTAAAAAATATACCTATTCCTCTTTTTACTTTGATTTTTTTAATAATATTTTCTTATACTTCAATTATCACAAATTATAAGGTTATCCCCAATATTGCATATTTAATCTCAATAGTTATAGTATTTTTAATCTCTATGATTTTATGGATAAAAATTACCAATCTATTTTCTATACGAATTGAAAATAAAAATAAACTAAGTTCATTTAAAAAGATTTTAAAAATTTCATTTCCTATGATGTTAACAAGTTCATTGGTATTCATAAATAATTGGACAGATCTTATAATGTTAGGTATTTTTATAAATGAAAAAGATGTTGGAATATATAATGTCGTTAACAAAATAGTTAATATTATGATAATCCCAATGATTGCTATAGTTAGTATAGCTGCTCCAAAATTTTCTGAATTTTGGGGTAAAGAAGATTTGGAAGGATTGAAAAAGTTTGTACAACAAATTTCAAAAATTACATTCTTAATTGGGATATTTATTTTTGTATTTTTAACAATATTTTCATATCAAATTTTACTATTTTTTGGTAAAGAATTTGTTCAAGGAGAAACTGCTTTAATTATTTTATTGATTTCAATGTTATTTTATATGTTTTTTGGTCCTACACATATATTGATGAATATGACGGGAAAAGAAGTTGCAGTTCAAAATATAATGCTACTCTCTGCAGTAATTAATATAATTTTGAATTTCTTTTTTATACCTGTTTGGGGAATAAATGGAGCTGCAATAGCTACACTTATTTCAAAACTTTTCTTTTATTTTACTGCAGCCTTTTTAGTTAAAAAATATTATGGATTCTTACCTTATAATTTAAAGAATCTTTTTAAATTATAAGTTCTTATACAATTTTTTTAGTTTTTTTTCTACTTTTTTATTTAAAGCCATATCTGTGCTTATTGATAATATTTTTCTGTATAATTTTTCAGCCTTTTCGTATTCTTCTCTACTTTCTAAAAACTCTGCATATTTATAAATTATGTAAGGATCATATTTGTTTTTTTCATACGCAAGCTCATAGTACTTGAAAGCTAAGATAGGATTTTTTTGTTTTTCATAAAGAAAACCTTTTGCATACAAAAGATATCCATTTTTATCATACTTTATGGTTTTCTCTATTATCGCTTTTGCCTGTTTTGTATATCCTTTTTTAATCATTTCTATGACAAGTCCTGAAATTATGTTCTCATTTGTAATAGGAGGAGGTTCGGTATCAAATACTTTTAGTATCAAGTCTGGTTTCCCAGCCTGAATATATAAAGACAAAAGATTATTTAAAACTCCAATATCATTTTTAAGGTAAAGTGCTTTTTCATACCATTTTATTGCTTCTTTAGTATTTCCTACTAAAAATGCTTCATCTCCTTTCATTACATATTCTGAAAATTTTTGTTCCCTTTCTTTTGGTGTAAGGATAGGTACTGTTGATTCTGTTTTAGGAATTGTCGCTTTTGCAACTTCCGTTTTCGGTTTTGAAGTTGATGGTTTTGCAGCCTTGGTAGGCTTTGCTTGGGTTTTTGCAACTTTTTTTACAACTTTTTTTGGTTCAGCTTTTTTTACAGTTTTTACTTTTTCAGATTTTATTTTTTTAGGTTTTGTTGATTCAGTTATTTTTGTGGTTTCTATCTTTTTATTTGATATTTTTAAAGGTTTTGGTTCGGTTTTTATAACTGTTTCTTCTGATGTTGTTTCTTCATGTGATGTTGTTTCTTCTTCTATCTGAGGATGCGGGATCACCATATTTTCATCAGGTATTATATACTCTGATTCATTTGGTTCTTGATTTTCTACAGGTACTGTAGGTATCGTACTTTGAATATTTTTTTTAGGTATTGCCTTTGCAACTGTATTTTTTTCTTCGTTATCCTCTTCACCAGTTAGTAAGAAAAATAGTCCTGTTCCCAATAACACTACAAAAAATATAATGGCTAAAATAATAACTTTTGTATCAAATTTTCTTTTTTTAGAATCCCTTTCCACACCCATAAGGTTAGGTGGTAAAGGTGCCTTTGTTCTATTATCTTCTAATTTTTTTAAATTTTTAATTATCTTACTCATCTTCTTCCTTTTCTTCCCAGATGTATCCTAATCCCCTTACTGTTTTTATATTTTTTCCGTATTTGTCCAATTTTTCTCTTAATTTTTTTATATGCACATCAATTGTTCTATCATATACATCGTACTGTTTTTCTCCCCAAACTGTATTAAGTATAGACTCTCTGGTTAACAATTTATTTTTATTTTTTATTAAATAACTTAATAACTTATATTCGGTTAATGTTAATGGAGTCTCTCTATCATCTATTATTAATTTTAACGTTTCTTTGTTAATTGTGAAACCTTTTTCTTTTAGTTCTTCATTTTTATTTCGGTTGTATCTTCTTAAAACTGCTTTTACCCTTGCTATTAATTCTCTAAATGAAAATGGTTTTGTTATATAATCGTCTGCTCCAAGTTCTAATCCTACAATTTTATCTATTTCTGTAGATTTAGCAGTTAGCATTATTATAGGAATGTTTGAGTATTCATCTGATGACTTTAAAGTTTTGCATATCTCTATTCCATCAATATCAGGTAACATAATATCTAATATTACAATGTCAGGTTTATCCTTTTTAATCGCTTCTAATCCTTCTTTTCCATTTAAAAAAGATCTAACTTCAAAATTTTCTTTTTTTAGGTTATATACTAACAGTTCATTAATATCTTCATCATCTTCAATGATATAAACCTTAGTCATATAACAGCTTCCTCCTTCCTTTTAGGAATCTTTACTGTAAATATTGAACCTTTATCTATTTCGCTATTTACATATATTTTTCCATTGTGTGATTCAGCAATATGCTTAACAATAGATAAACCTAAGCCAGTTCCACCTATATTTCTACTACGTGATTTGTCAACACGGTAAAATCGTTCAAATATTAAAGGTAATGATTCTTTCGGTATTCCGATTCCTGTATCTCTTACTGAAAGATACGAATATTTATCATCTTCTCTACTGGATAACTCAACTTCTCCGTTTTGTCGGTTATACTTTATTGCATTTTCTATCAGATTTTTTAATAAAATTTGAAACTTTTTTTCATCTACGTAAAATTTTGTTTGTTTTTGTGTGTTATTGATAAGTTTTACATTTTTTTCTTCGGCAATTATTTTCATATCTGAGAAAATGCTTTCTACCATTTGATAAAGGTTTATTTCTTCCTTTGTTATTTTTTCTTCTTTTGATTCTAATTTGGCAATAATCAGGAGGTCATCAACAAGAACATTCATCTGTTCCACTCTTTTTTTAGCCATTTTTATGAAAGAATGGATATTCTCTATATCATCTTCTGTTTCTATAGTTTCAATTACTCCTTTTAAAACGGCAATTGGAGTCTTTAACTCGTGGGAAACATTTGATACAAAATCTTTCTTTGCCTGTTTATATACTTCAAAAGGTGTTATATCTGTGAATATTAGGTAGTATTTATCATCAATAAAATAGTAATTCATCAGATAAAAAGCGTCATTTATATAAATTTCTTCATTTTTTATTATGATTTCTTTGTTTTCTGTATCATAGTTATGGGAAAGAATAGAAAATAGATAATCATTGTTAATTACTTCTTTAAACGGTTTTCCCTGTTCATTTTTTATATTCAGTAATTTTTTTGCATACTCATTCACATATTCAATATTTTTTTCTTTATCTAAAATAATTATTCCATCTTTCATATAATTTAGAAATTTTAAAATGCTATCTGTTTCGATGTTCATTTTGCCTCACTAAATTACAAAAATGTTCATAATCTTCTTTTGTGTCTATTCCAACGGTATCTTTATTAGCTTTAAAAACTTTTATCTTATAACCGTTATAAAGGAGTCTTAACTGCTCAAGTTTTTCAATCTCTTCAAGTGGAGAACTTTCCAGTTCATATGCATATTTAAGCAAAACATTCCTTTTATAACCATAAACTCCTATATGCTTTAAAGGAAGATCAGGATATAGATTTTTTAAGGTTGAAAAATCTATATCTCTATAAAAAGGAATCGGACTTCTTGAAAAATAAAGTGCAAAACCTTCTTTGTCTGTAACAACTTTTACTACATTTGGATTTATGTAATGGTCTTCATCTTTTATCGGAAAACCGAGCGTTGTTACATCTGCTTCATCAAGACCAGAAATAACTTTTTCAATATCTTCAGGATCTATTAACGGTTCATCACCCTGAACATTTATGATTTTCTCAGCTTCTAAATCTTTTGCAACGTATGCAATTCTATCACTTCCACTTTTAATATCTGACGGGGTAAGAACGACTTCTATATCTTTTGCATCTTTAAATATATCTTTTATTTCTTCACTATCTGTAGCCACTATAACTCTTTCTGCATTTTTCACTTTTAAGCAGTTTTCTGCTGTCCAATAAATAATAGGCTTTCCATCTACTTCTAAAAGCAGTTTATTTTGTAGTCTTGTCGAGCCTTTTCTTGCAGGAATTATAATGACTGTCATCTTAACCTCTTACTGTAAATAAATACTGTTTGTTACCGATACAGGCTTTACACCTAAATATATGCCAAATGGTAGTTTTACTGAATATTTATACAAAACAAAAGTGTAGTAACCTGTTGTTTTTGGTTTTATTTCAAAAGAAATCTGATCTAAATATTTTATAAGTTTGCCATTTTTATAAACTGCAGTTAAAACTTTAGTTCCTTTTATTTTCCCTTTAATAACAGGATTTGAAGACATCTCTATAAGATCACCTACGTAATATTTCCTTTCAGGCGTTTCAACATACACATCAAAATCAATATCTTCATTCCCAAAAATTATTATATTATTTCCATTTTTCAATGCTTTTATAATCTGATCTCTATCTTTTTTTAGATCTGTTGTTAATATTTCTGTTGTATAAATTTTATTTTTTACAAGTTTTAACATATATGTGAGATCTGGAAGAGATGTGTTGTTATATTTTATTTTAGAATAAGAACCTACACCACCGATAATGCAGGTTGTCAGCTGAGGATCAAGTTTTTCTGCTTGTTCTTCTATATCCATCATTTTATACAGATTGTAGTATGCTTTTTCTTTGCTAAACGGATACCAGAGGGAAAATTTTATAGCCTTTAAAATGTTAGAAAATGAAAGTTCGATTGATTTTCCCAGATTCATGATCTCTTCGCAGTCGGCTCTCTGCTCTCCTGATGTTTTGTAAGGTAATATTTCGAGCCCATCAAACTGAATTATTTTATTTTGAATGGAACAATCAGACAGTATTATTCTATCTCCATACACATTTTCAAATCTTGAGGAATATTTTGTGCAGTCTGTGATCATCGCAATGTTTAAATTATCATTTTCCATTGCCAAAAGAATATCTTTTTCAGTGGAATTTGATATTCCTGAATAGTAGGTAAGGTTATCAAATGATAAATTGTAGCTATGTATATCTTCTGGAATAATTATCTTCGGTGCAAAGACTTTGGAAATTTTTATCTTTTTTATGGATGTAATATTATCAAGATTAAAAATAAAGAAAAAAAACAGTATTATTAAAACAATAGTTATCCATTTTTTGAAGTTCAAACTTCACCTTCTCTAAGTAAAAAGTAAATGCAAATTTATAAATTTATTTTAGCACTAAATTTTACTACAGTTTTATTTCGTTTAAAAAGCGTTAATAGATAATAAATAAGAATAAATAAACATGCATTATCTTTTTATTATGTTTTAGAATATATTGAAGCAAAATTTTTAAAATATTTTTATGAGAGAAAGATTGATAGATAACATCCTAACTTTTTTAAAGGCTTTTATACTCCTGATTGTTTTATTCATTCCTTTTTATATAATAACACCTTCCAATGAAACGATAGATGAATCGGTAATAAAAAAAGTTGATGTAAACAGTTTCAATCCAGTTATCGGAAAAGAAGGTGGTATTCTAAAAAAAGCATTAGCAGGTGATGCAAAAACATTTAATCCTGTAATGGCTCAAGAAACAAGTTCAACGGCAGTCATAGGAATATTGTTTAACGGCCTAACAAAAACAAATGTAAAAACATTACTACCTGAACCTGATCTGGCAGATAGATGGGAAAAAGATAAAACAGGGACAATATGGAAGTTTCACATAAGAGAAGAGGCAAAATGGTTTGATGGAAAGCCTGTAACGGCAGATGATGTGATATTTACATACAATGAAATCTATTATAATGATAAAATTCCAACATCTTCCAGAGATGTTCTTACAATAGATGGGAAAAAATTCATTTTAAGAAAGATAGATGATAAAACTGTGGAATTCAAAATACCAAAACCATTTGCTCCTTTTTTGACAGCAGTAGGTCAGCCAATACTTCCTAAACATATTTTAAAAAAGTATGTTGATGATGGAACATTTACCTCTGCATGGGGAATAAATACAGATCCAAAAGAGTTAATAGGGACAGGGCCTTACAAACTTGTATCTTATACCGTTGGACAGATGGCAGTCTATAAAAGAAATGGATATTACTGGGAAAAAGATAAAAAAAATCAGAAAGTTCCTTATATTCCTGAGCAAAAAGCCCAAATAATTGGAGATCCAGACGTCAGGTTAATAAAATTTTTGTCTGGTGAAACAGACTATTACGGAGTCAGAGCTACAGACCTTACAGAACTAGTTCCAAAAGCCAAAGAAAAAGATTTTACCATTTACAATTTAGGTGCTACACCATCGACTTTGTTTGTTGTTTTTAATCAGAATCCAAACTCTCCAATACCTAAATATAAGTTGAAATGGTTTCAAAACACAAAATTCAGACAGGCAATTTCCTATGCAACAGATAGAAAAGGAGTTATAAATATAGCTTATAACGGGCTTGCATATCCTATATATACTGCAGTAACTCCAGCCAACAGAAGACTTTTTGATGAAAACTACTATCCTAAGTATCCATTTAACCTAAAAAAAGCTAAAGAACTGCTTTTATCAATAGGTTTTAGAGAAGGAAAAGACGGCTATTTATATGACCAAGAAGGACATAAATTAGAGTTCACATTGATAACAAACTCAGGAAACAAAGAGGAAACATACTGAAAGATGACTTAAAAAGGATAGGAATAGAAGTTAATTTTCAAGCAATAGATTTTAATAATCTTGTTACAAGATTAATGTCTAATTATGATTTCGAAGCAGTAATCATAGGTTTGACAGGAAGTTTAGATCCATATTTTGGTCAAAATGTTTGGCTGTCCTCTGGGCATCTCCATATGTGGTATCCGAAACAGAAAAAACCAGCAACAGAATGGGAAAGAGAAATAGATGAACTTTTTAAAAAAGCAGCAGTTGAGCTAGATCCTAAAAAAAGAGATGAACTTTATAAAAAAGCGTTTTATATTATAGGTGTACAACAACCTATGATTTTTATAGTTGCTCCTGAAGAATTATTGGCAGTCAAAAACAAACTTAAAAATGTATTCCCCACAGTATGGGGCTGGTATAAAGAAAATTTCGTATTTGTCGAAAATTAAAAACAGAATAATTTATATAGTGGAATATTATATGGTATTATTTATTAGAATATTAGAATATTCTAAGGAGGACAAAAAAATGAAACGTTTAATCGGTATGTTATTAGGGGTGGCAGTTTTTGTAATTCCATCTATGGCAACAAGCGGAAAAGCTATTTTTCAACAAAAAGGTTGTAATGCATGTCACAATCCAAAAATTGATATGACAGGCCCTGCTCTTTACAAAATCGCGGCAATTTATAAAGGAAGAGAAGACGAACTTATTAAGTTCTTAAAAGGAAAAGGTGAACCTAAAGTAGAACCTAACAAATTTACTATCATGAAACCAAACATTAACGACACAAAACATCTAACTGACGAGGAATTAAAACAGTTAGTCAAATTTATTATTCAACATGGAAAATAAAAAAAGCCCTTTTAGAGGGCTTTTTTAAACTTTTTTGTAAACTTTTCTTTTAAATAGATCTTTTGGTGATGTTATTCTGTCTAAAAACAGTTTTCCTTTTAGATGATCCATTTCGTGCTGGATAACTACAGCTTCAAAACCTTCCGTATCAAAGGTTATAATATTTCCGTGTCTATCTAAAGCCTCCACCTTTATCCAGTTGTATCTTTTAACATTTCCTGTATAATCAGGAACACTCATACATCCTTCTCTTATTATGATTTCACCGTCTTTATCTATAATTTTAGGATTTGAAAGAATCATCAAACTATGACTTAATTTATTTTTTTTGTGTTTATAGTGGGATGTATCCACGATTATTGTTTGTATTGGATTATCTACCTGAGGAGCGGCTATCCCAACACCGCCCGGAGAGTTATACATTGTGTATATTAATTTTTCTGTAAAATCTTGGAACTCTTTACCAAAATCTTTTACTTCTTTTGACTCTTTTTTCAGTCTTTCATCTGGATAAGTTAGTATTTTCAGTTTTTCCATTTTTATATCTCTATACTCTCTATTTTTTCACAAGATATATCCACATTTAAGTCTGATTTTAGACTTTCTAACTGATTATTAAACTGCTCTATATTTATATATTCAGGAAATTCTGCTTCGATAATCATCACATATAGATCATTTGATTTTTCAGTTTTTAGATCTGCAATATTTATTCCATTTTCAGCTAACAGTTTAGCCACTTTGTAAACAATACCAGGTTTATCTGAGCCATAAACAACTATATTATAAACATCTCCAATCTCTTTTTTCTGGTTAAAAACTTCTTCTGGAATTTCTTTTATATTAATTAGAAGAGAAAGCTCTTTCTCCAGTGTTTCAAACTCTTTTTTCAACTGCTCGACAGAAATGTTTTTATCAGTGCTTACAATCAACATTATTGTAAACTCGTTGTTAAGTCTTGTCATTGAAGAATCTTCTAAGTTAAATCCTAACCTGTATAAAAGTTCTGTTACTTTCTCAACTATTCCAGGTCTATCTTCTCCAACTGCAGTTATAACAAAATACTTCATTTTAAACCTCAGATTCTTTTTCTTCTAACTCAAGTTCTTCTAAATATGCTCTATAATCATCTGCCGTCATTAAATCTTCAACTTCCGTAGGATCGGACATCTCAAGTTCACAAATCCATCCATCTCCATAAGGGTCAACATTTATTAAGCTTGGATCTTCGTTTAAAGCTTCATTTACAGTAATTACTTTTCCAGTTAACGGTGAATACACATCTGACATTGCCTTTACAGATTCGATTGTGGCAAGTGTATCACCTGCTTCTACTTCTTTTCCTACTTCAGGAAGTTCCACAAATACAACATCACCTAATTGATGTTGTGCATAATCTGTAACACCAACAACAGCCGTTTTACCTTCTATTTTCGCCCATTGATGTTCTTTTGTGTAATAGTATCCATCTTCAATTCTGAACTCTAACTCCATTTAAAAAAACCTCCATTTATTTGTGCTATAACTATTTAAAATCTTATCATATTTCTTATTCTAAGAATATTGCAAAAAGCATAAAAAAAGCAATATTAATAAACCAAATCTTTTATAATAAAATCTAAAAAAGTAACGAGGTTAAAATGGAATTTGATATTACCAAAATAATATTTATGATACCTGCCCTTTTATTTGCAGTTATCATTCATGAAATAGCTCACGGATTAGTGGCTTATAAATTAGGCGATCCAACAGCTAAAATGTCTGGAAGACTAACATTCAATCCTATTCCACATATAGATCCTGTTGGATCTATTTTATTACCTGGAATTTTATTAATAACTAACGCTCCTATTCTTTTCGGATGGGCAAAACCTGTTCCTATAAATCCGATGAATTTTAAAAAATTAGGATATCGAAAGGGAATGGCGGTTACTGCTTTAGCAGGGCCTGCGTCAAATCTTATTTTTGGAGCAATTTTTGGTATTTTGTATCAGATTTTAAATAATACAGAAGTAATTTCATTTTTAGCAGGAATTTTCGGATTAGGTGTTATAAAAAGCGTTATTTATCCTGTTCTTATCTTTTTACAGTATTCCGTAATGATAAATGTTGTCCTGGCAGTATTTAACCTTATCCCAATTCCACCTTTAGACGGTGGTAGAATCTTGATGAGTCTGGCCTCTCCAAAACTTGAAGAAAAACTCCAGCCTTTAGAACAGTATGGCTTCATTATTGTAATAGTTCTTTTGCTGGTTGGTGTTTTAAATGTCATTATTCTTCCACCTATCAGATTTTTTATGAGCCTTTTCTTAGGTATATCATAAAATTTAAGACCTGAAAGTATATAATATTATTTATGTAGTAAAAGAAATTGAGATTTAATATAAATTGGAGAATGTAGAAAATGACATTAAGCAACGTGAGCGTGGGAAAAAGGGTTAAGATTAAGGATTTAAAAACTGATAAAAATTTTAGAAAAAAGTTAATGGAATTAGGTTTATTTCCAGGACAGATAATAGAAATTATACAGGATGCACCTTTCGGCGGGCCTATGAAAATCAGAGTGAAAGATTACTGTATAGCTTTAAGGAGGGATGAGGCTTCTGGAATAGAGGTAGAGGAAGTTGAGTAAAACTATAAAAGTTGCCCTTGCAGGAAATCCCAATACAGGGAAAACAACACTTTTAAATGCTATAGCTGGAACGAATTTAAGAGTTGGAAACTGGCCAGGAGTTACGGTAGAGAAAAAGGAAGCTGTAGTAAATTACAACGGATATAAAATTGAGTTTATAGATTTACCTGGTATTTATAGTTTGGGAAACCAGACGGCAGAAGAAAAAGTCACTATAGATTTTTTAATAAAAGAAAAACCAGATATTATTGTTAATATTGTAGATTCCACAAATCTTGAAAGAAATCTTTATCTTACAGTTCAACTATTAGAATTGGAAATACCTTTAATTGTTGTTTTGAATATGTGGGATGAAGCAGTAGAAAAAGGAATCCAGATTGATGTAAAAAAACTTTCAGAACTTCTCTGCTGTAAAGTTATACCTACTTCTGCAGTTCATAAGAAAGGAATTAAAGAAATTTTAGACAGTATAATTGAACTGGCAGAAAAACCTAAATTTATACAGTGTACACATTTTGAATCTCAGGTAGAAACATTTCTATTAGAACTTGCAGATGAAATCAGAAAAAAACAACCAATACTATTTGATCTGTTTCCAAAGAGATTTTTAGTTATTTCATTGATTGAAGGAATAGATTTACAAAATTTTGGTATAGAGATACATCCAGACATACTGAAAAAAGCAGAAGAAATAAGAAAAAAATTAGAAAAACTGTATAAAAAAGATATATCCTCCATAATTATAGAAGAAAGATATTCTATTGTTATAAGCATATATGAACAGTGTGTAAAAAAAGACACCATAAAAGATGTAGATACTACTCTCATCTTAGATAAAATTTTCCTCAATAAAATATTCGGTATTCCTATTTTTCTATTTTTAGCATGGTTAATGTTTGAATTTACATTTGAACTTTCTGCACCTTATGTGGACTGGCTTGATAGCTCTCTAAGTAATGTTATTGCAAATTGGGCTTATCAAGGGCTTACAGCTATAAATGCTCCTGAGTGGTTAATTTCGCTTATTACAGAAGGGGTAATAGGTGGAGTAGGATTTGTTCTTGTTTTTGTCCCTGTTTTGTTCTTTTTATACATCTTTATGGGTATTTTAGAAGGCAGTGGATATATGTCCCGTGCTGCTTTTCTTATGGATAGATTTATGAGTTTTATAGGTTTAAGTGGAAAATCATTTATTCCTTTACTTATAGGATTTGGATGTAATGTTCCTGGAGTTTACGCAACAAGGACGATTGAGAATCCTAAGGAAAAAATATTAACTGCACTGATGATACCGTTTATGTCTTGTAGTGCAAGACTTACCGTTTATGCATTTTTTGTAACTGCATTTTTTACTAACCATAAAGCATTGGTTATCCTTTCTTTATACATGTTAGGTATTATAGTGGCAGTTACATTAGCTTTTATTTTACATAGATCTTATTTCAAAACAGAATCCCAACATTTTATACTTGAACTTCCTCCTTACCGTATCCCAACATTCAGATTTATAATGCTGAGTGCATGGAGTAAGACGAAGGCATTTTTAATAGATGCTGGGACATTTATATTTGCTACTGCTTTAATTGTATGGTTTTTACTTAATGTTCCTTTTGGTGTTCAGTCAAAAGAAGATAGTTTATTTGGTCATATAGCAAAAGTCATAACACCTATTTTTGAACCTCTTGGCTTTGGTCATTGGGAAGCTTCTGGAGCTTTAATTACTGGTTTTGTGGCTAAAGAGGTTGTTTTATCAACTATGGGTAATATCTATGCCGGTGAAGTTGTTGAAGAAGAACAGCAGAAAATAGGAATAATCGAAGGTTTAAAAGAGATTGGAGTTGGTTTTATAAATGCAAATATAGAAGCAGGTAAAAAACTTATATCTCTTTTTGGCTTAATAAGTAATGAGGAAGAAGAAGAACCTGCTGATAACACGTTGCTAAACGCTGTCAGAAAAGAGTTTACACCTTTATCAGCATTTTCATTTTTAGTTTTTCTCCTTCTCTATACACCGTGCATGGCCACAATTTTTGCAATAAAACAAGAACTGAACAGCTGGAAATGGATGGCAATCTCTGTAATGATATCTCTTACAACTGCATGGATTGTTTCATTTACCGTTTATCATATAGGGAAATTGATAATATCAGGTTGAAAAATTATTGAATAAAACATATAATATATTCCTCTTTGTGGAGGGCGTAGCTCAGTTGGTAGAGCACATGGTTGTGGCCCATGAGGTCGCGGGTTCAAGTCCCGTCGTCCTCCCTTTATTATCACTTATACAATGAAGGTTCGCCTTCAGGTCTTGTTCTCCATCTTTTATGAACCCAGAGATATTGGTCAGGATGTTTTCTCACGGCATTTTCTATCTTTTTAGTATAAGCTT
>JALVEZ010000179.1 GCA_027030405.1 Hydrogenothermaceae bacterium
ATAGGTTTACAATCTCCGCATATTTTCATAGATTTCATATCCATTTTGTGGTGCATTCCCATAGCTTTCATTCCTCTTTCTGCTGGAGGTCTTCTTTCTGGAAGGGGAGCTTCCATTCCTTTTTTAGTAGCCAGTGTCCCTCTTGTGTATCCGCTTCTATCCATAGTTTCTGCAAAGATGGTATAAGCTCTGTTTTCTTTTGGATGAATGATGACATCGTAAGTTTCGGCCACTGCTATTCTAAATTCATCAACATCTACTGGCTGAACATTTTGTCCGTCTGCCTGAACAACTGTCATTTTTAATCCTGGTATTCTTACATCAAAGTATGTAGTGGCAGATGAATTTATAAATCTGAGTCTTATTCTTTCATCTGATTTAAATAAAAATGTTGGATTTTCTGCGGCTGTAAGTCCGTTCATCAGATATGTATATGTGGCAGATGTAATATCCATTATGTCCCTTGGATTCATTCTCATTTTTGCCCACATGAGGCGTTCTTTTAATGCTTTATCAAATCCTTTTTTCTCTATGTCATTGAAAAAATCAAAAATAGTTCTTTTCTGGTAGTTGTAATATCCATCCCATTTTTTTAAATGCATTAATACATCTTCTGGATCTTCAAATGTCCAGTCCGATAGAACTATCACATATTCCCTGTCGTATTCAAAAGGATCAGGTTCTGCTGGATCTACAATCAAAGGCCCGTAATGTCCTAACTGTTCCTGTAATCCTGTATGACTGTGATACCAGTAAGTTCCGTACTGAACGACTGGAAATCTATAAATGAAAGTAGATTTAGCTGGAATTCCTGGGAATACTACACCTGGAACACCGTCCATCCCGTTTGGAATAATTATCCCGTGCCAGTGGATAGATGTTGATTCATCAAGCTCATTCCTAACTTTTATAATAGCTTCTTTTCCCTGTTTAAGCCTGATTAATGGTGCAGGAAAATTTCCATTTATGGTGATGGGATTTCCTTCCCTTGCTCCGATGGGAACTGTTTCTCTCCTGATAACAAGCTCATATTCTACGGTTGTGTCTGTCTCTTTTCTTTCTGCAATATGTAACCCTCTTTCAGCTCCATAAACAGGAATGGATTTATTCAAAACACCGATAACAGTTGATACCATTGCACTTTTAAATAGTGTTCTTCTTGAAATTTTCATCTCTTACCTCTTGTCTACTAAATTTTGTAGTAGTATTAATTTATAGATAAATTCTGATTTTTGCAAATTAAAGTTAATTTTCTACTACACGAAGTAACATAAAAGTAACAAAAATAATGTAAACTCTAAAACATTAGAAATCAGGAGGTATAAATATGAGTATAAATCGTAGAGAATTCCTTGCTTTGATGGGGATAGGAACATCTGCTTTATTTTTGCAATCTTGTGGAATTGATACTATAGATGAGGGCTCTTCTAACGATTCAACACCGTCAGATAATTTATCATCACAGACACTTTTTGAAAATCCATCTGAGGCAGTTATTAACAGGAATGGAAATATAGTTGAAACGGATATAGTTGTGCAAAGTAAAAATGTAAAAATAAACGGTTACGATGTTGATATGTTGACTTACAACGGAAATTATCCTGCTCCTGTCATTAGAGTAAAATCTGGAGATATAGTTAGGGTTAACTTTACAAACAATATTCCATCTAATATAGGAACAAATGTTTTAGGTAAAGATATGAGTGTTACAAATCTACATACCCATGGCTGGCATGTTTCTCCGACAGGTAATGCAGATAACGTTATGCTGGAAATAAACTCTGGAGAAACGTTTAATTATGAATATGATCTTTCTAAACAGTGGGGAGGTATGATGGGCTTTTATCATCCTCATAAACATGGAACGGTTGCAGAACAGTTCTGGAGAGGTTTGTCAGGTGGAGGTTTGATAGTTGAAGATGAGGTGACTACACTTAATGATTTTGAAGAAAAAGTGATGGTTTTATCAGATATTTCTATTGCTAATGGGAAGCCTACAGAATGGACAAGAATGGATTATATGAGAAAGTTAGGCGATATTGTTATGGTGAATGGACAGGTTAATCCTGTCTTAGAAATAAGACCAGGTCAGGTTCAAAGATGGAGGATAGTAAATGCCAGTGTTTGGAGATTTTATAGATTATCACTTGAAAACCATAAAATTTATTTAGTGGGAACTGACAGTAATCTTTTAGACA
>JALVEZ010000180.1 GCA_027030405.1 Hydrogenothermaceae bacterium
ACTGCTGCGTCTTCCATTTTTTCTAAAATTGGATTTGAAAAGTATTTAAAAAATAACTCTTTTATTAACTTTTGAGTTTCTTCTCCTCCACCACCGTGGGATAAAAGTATCTGTTTCATAGGTTATACCTCTTTATATCTTATAGCTTCCAATATAGCTTCTTTAGAAAGTTGAGGATAGTTTTCTAAAATGTTATCTATAGTTTCGCCAGCTGATAAAAAGTCTAAAATCAGATAGACAGGAATTCTTGTTCCTTTAAAAACTGGTTTTCCACCAAGAATATTTGGATTTCTTTCTATATATTTATATTTCATGATAATCTCCTAAAACCTATGTATTTAAGATATCTCTATCAAACTTAAAATTTTTTGTTTTAAGCTTTAATGAGAATAAGAAACCTTTTTCCTTCTTTTTTAATTCTTCTTTTAATTTTTTCAATCCTTCTTTTGTATTTTTTGCCTTTATTTTTAAATTAATGTCTTCATCAACTTTTATGATTATTTTTCCTATGATTTTGTCTCCTAAATTAATTCTTCTTTTATCATTGGATAATGTTTTTTGTTTAAAGTCCATAATTTAAATCCATAAACTTTACAACATGCTGCAATTAAACTATCCGCTAATTCTACATTGTGGGATTTTCTATATTTATTCATAAATTCTCCCGACAATTTTCCTATTTCTTCGTTTATATCAATCTTTCTAAAACTATTTAGTAGCTTTTCTATCTGTCTTAATTCTTTTTTCCTTGCACCTGCATAAATTTCAGCGATTTGTACAGGTGTTATATAAACATATCCATTTGTATCATTTATTAACTTTTCAGCCTTTTGGATAATCTCTTCTTTTCCCCTTAAAATCCATATCAACACATCCGTATCAAAAACTATCAATTCTTTTTCCTCTTCTTATACTTCTTACAAATTCCTCAACATCCTCAGTTTGATAACTCCATATACCGGCCACTTCTTTTATAGCTTTTAATAGATTTTCCTTGTTTTGATTAAGCTCCTTTTTTAATTTTTCTCTTATAAGTTCTGAAATACTTTTGCCTGTTTTTTTACTTTCTTCTTTTAAATATTTGTAAATTTCTTCATCTAAATAAATTTGCGTTCTTTTCATTTCATTACCTCAAGTGATGTATATACACATTATATTAAACCAGCTCTAACTTGCCATATTTGTAGTAGGCTGCACAAGCTCCTTCTGAGGATACCATGCAAGAACCAAGTGGATTTTGAGGTGTGCAGGCGGTTCCGAAAACTTTGCAGTCGTAAGGTTTAGAAACTCCCTTTAAAATATCTCCACAGATACAAAGTTTATGGTCATCAATTGGTTCATTAGGCAGAATATCAGAGAAAACTTTTTCTGCGTCTAATTCTGCATATTTATCTTTTAGCTTTAATGCTGAATATGGAATATCTCCAATTCCTCTCCATCTAAAGCTTTCTCGGGGCTCCATATACTTATTTATCATTTCTTGAGCCTTCGTGTTTCCTTCCCAAGTTACAGCCCTTTTATACTGTATTTCTACTTCTCTTCTGTTTTCTTTAAACTGCCTGATAATCCAGAGGATACTTTCCATAATATCTACAGGCTCAAATCCTGCTACGACAACAGGAGTCTGATATAAATCAACAATCTCTTTATAAATTTTCGCTCCTGCTATCACAGATACATGGGAAGGGCCTATGAAAGCATCTATTTTTGCCTCTCCACTGTCCATTATTGCTTTTACAGGTGGTGGGACAAGAACATGATTTATATGAAAGTATATATTTTTAATATTTTCTTTTAGGACTTTTTCAATAAGTGCAGCAGTCATTGGAGTTGTGGTTTCAAACCCAATTGCAAAATATATAACATTTTTATCTGGATTATCCTTAGCTATTTTCAGAATATCAAATGGAGCATAAACCATTTTTATATTTTTACCTTTTGCCCTTTCTTTTTGAAGGGAACTTTTTGATCCAGGAACTCTTATCATGTCTCCAAGTGTTGTAATTATGTTATTTTCGTCCTGTGCCAATGCTATGGCATGGTCTATTCTTTCTTTTGGCATTATGCAAACAGGACAACCAGGGCCGTGAATGAAATCAATTTCTTCAGGCAATAGCTGTTTTAAACCGTATTTCATTATAGTATGTGTATGTCCTCCACAAACTTCCATTATGTTTAAC
>JALVEZ010000181.1 GCA_027030405.1 Hydrogenothermaceae bacterium
TGTATTTTTTACAGGCAAATGCCAGATTTCTAACCCCTAATGCGTTTGTTTTGTAAGCATTCCAGTAATCTGTTTCGGCTTTATCAACAAGATTATAGGCTGCACAGTTTATGACGATATCCGGTTTATATCCTTCAAAAACTTTTAGAACGCTATTTAGGTCAGATATGTCGCATTCTCTGTGGGACAGAGCTAAGCAGCCTTTTTCTTGATTTTCTAAAATTTTTTGAAACTCTTTTGCCAATTGTCCATCTTTTCCAAAGATCAGATATTTCATACTTCCTCCTATTTATTTAAACTAAATGGAGTTATCTCATCATTATCAATATCTATATTCAAAATTCCACCATACATTTTTAGTTCTTCGATTATGTTGTACCACTTTTCAAGTTCCTTATACCAATTTAAAGTTATTGTTTCCGTTGTTTTATCAATCTCACCTTTTTCTAACTTGTTAACAATTTCCTTTACTCCCATTTCTGCATTCCATTTTGGGGTCCAACCTAAAGTTTCTTTGATTTTTTTGAATGACACTCTGTAGCTTCTATGGTCAGGATCTCCATACCATTCAATATCAACATTTCTTCCTGTTTCTTTTTGAACAGTGTTTGCCACAATCTTCCCTAATTTACCTATCTGATAGTTTAGGTTATCTCCTCCTACATTAAATATTTCACCATTTATCTTATTTTTATCTGCAGAAAGGAGTAATACCATAACATCTGTTGTATCCTGTACATGAACCATAGGTCTGTACTGTGTTCCGTCTCTCATAAGAGGAAGCTTTCCTGTCTTCCACGCCCCATAAGTCATTCCATTAATCGCCAGATCAAATCTCATCCTGGGAGAATATCCAAAAACAGTTGATTGCCTAATAACTGTTACCACAAAATTTTCATCAGCCAACGGAAGTACTTCCTGTTCAGCTTTCTCATTAGCTTTTGCATAAGTTGTTAAAGGATTTGTCTTTGAGGTTTCATCAACAATTTCTTCTTGGAAACCATATATACTGCAACTTGATGGAAGTATATATCTTTTTATTCCATATTTTTTTGATAAATAGGCAGTTCTGACTCTTGATCTATAGTTTATTTGCCATGTAGCTTTGTTAAATAGTTCCCCTGAGGGATCATTAGATACAGCTACTAAATCTATTACATAATTTACATTTTCAAATATCTGTTCGGGAAGTTTTCTTGTATCTTCCTTTATGATTTCTAAGTTTTGGTGCTGCGGTAATTTCTCTTTTCCAAAAAAATATCTATCAACAGCTTTTACATAATACCCTTTGTTTAATAACTTTGGTACAAGTACTGTCCCTATATATCCTCCTGCCCCTGTTACTAAAACGGTTTCCATTTACTTTTCCTCCTTATATTCAAAGTTAATATCATCAATTATTTCCTTGAGAAAAGGAGCATTAGCATCTTTTTCAGATAAAATTGGATCAGAAACAGGCCAGTCTATATTAATATCCGGATCGTTCCATCTAATTGATCTATCATGTTCAGGAGAATAATATTCATCTACTTTGTACATTATTTCTGTATTTGGAACAAGGGTTAAAACTCCGTGAGCAAACCCTTTCGGAACTAATATCTGCCTTTTGTTTTCTGAAGTGAGGATAAAACCTTTCCATTTTCCAAATGTCGGACTTCCTTTTCTTATATCTACAACCACATCATATATAGCCCCTTTTAAAACCCTTACAATCTTTGTTTGTGCCTTAGGGTTTAACTGAAAATGCAACCCCCTTAATACACCGGCTTTAATACTTAATGAATGGTTATCTTGAACCAGATCAAGATGTAAACCTATCTCTTCAAAATCTTTTTTGTTGTAGCTTTCCATAAAGAAACCTCTATGATCCTCAAAAACTGTCGGTTCTATGATACAAACCCCTTCAAGACCCGTATCAAACTTTTTGAACTTACCCATCAGATCCTCCATTATAAATATTTTTCTACTACCCATTTTGTAAAAGGATAGCTTGCTGTAAATGCAGGAGATACAGCATTTAGGATATGAACTGTTTTGTCATCCCCTTCTACTAAAAAATCCATTTCTAACTTTTTTGTTTTTGTATTAAGTAGTTGTGCCCTAATACCAGGTTTACCCCATTTATTGAATTTTGATTTATCTATCTTTTCTACC
>JALVEZ010000182.1 GCA_027030405.1 Hydrogenothermaceae bacterium
TTTCTTTAAAAAATATCCAACCCCTGAATCAATAGCAAAAACACCCTTAAAACAGTTAGAAGAGGATCTGAAACAGATAAATTATTACAGAAGAAAAGCAAAACTTTTAAAAGAATGTTGTAAAGTTTTAGTAAAAGAGTTTAAAGGTCAGGTTCCTGATACACTTGAAGATCTTGTAAAACTCCCAGGAGTAGGCAGAAAAACTGCCAATGTCATCCTTGTAAATGCATTTAATAAGCCTGCCATTGTAGTTGATACTCACGTAAAAAGAGTGAGTCAAAGATTAGGATTAACAAATTCAAACAACCCAGACAAAATTGAAAAAGACTTAATGGAATTTTTCTCAAAGGAAAATTGGGCATATATATCAAAGGCTATGGTTCTGTTTGGAAGATATATATGCACAGCTAAAAAACCAAAATGTAAAGAATGTCATCTTTTAGATATATGTCCTTATGAAGAAAAAAATCTGTAATATGATTTTTTTTATAAAACTTAAAAAATTTTAAATTATGATTAATAGTTGTAATTTGAACCGAATATGGAGGAAATTATGGAATACACAGTCCCTATTATAGAAAGGCTAAAAAGGGAAAACGGAAAAATTCTTGTATTCACACATGAAAATCCAGATGCAGATGGGATTGGAAGTATGTTGGGACTTTATCACTTCTTGAAGAAAAAAGGGAAAAATATAACCTGTGCAATGAAAGATAATGTTCCATATATATGTGATTTTTTGCCAGGAATAGAAAACATAAAAAAACTACCTTTAGAAGAAAATTTTGATGTAGGAATCATTGTAGATGCAGCAGGTGCTTTTAGAGCAGGTGCCGAAATAAAAGCAAAAGAGATCATAAGAATAGATCACCATGTAGGTGGGAAATTTGAAAGTATAGATGATTTTGTAAACCCTTACTCTCCATCGACAACCTGTTTAATTGCAGAAATTTTAAAAAAATGGGATGAATCTGCCATTGATAAAAATATTGCAACCTGTTTATATACAGGTTTATTAACAGATACAGGATCCTTTAGATATAACAATGTAACAGCAGATACATTTGATATGGCAAAATTTTTAGTAAAAAAAGGTGCAGATCCGTTTTATATTGCAAAAATGGTATATGAAAGAAATAAACCAAATGTTTTACAACTTTTACAAAAAACACTTTCAACCCTTCAAATATTTGAAGATGGGAAAATAGCAGGACTTACGGTAAGAAGAACATTTTTAGAAGAAACACATACCACAGAAGAAGATACAGAAGGATTTGTAAATTATGCACGAAGTATAGATGGAACTGAAGTTGGCTTTATCCTCATACAGAAGGAGGATCTTATAACCTGGAGATGTTCTTTAAGAGGAAAAGGTAATGTTGATGTCCAAAAAATAGCCCGAGCATTCGGTGGTGGTGGACATAAAGATGCTGCAGGTTGTAGAATTGTTGGGAAAGAAGAAGAAGTGAGAGAAAAACTTGTGAAAGAAATTAAAAAAGCCCTTGAACAAAATCTGGTAAAAACAACAAATGGTTGATTTAAAAAACAAAGTTGTTCTTATTACTGGTTCCAGCATCGGAATAGGTAAAGCCACAGCCTTTGAATTTGCAAAAGAAGGATCAAAAGTAGTTATAACCTATAACAAAGATAAAGAAGAAGCAGAACAAACACGACTTAAATGCACCACACTTGGAGCATCTGATACACTCCTTTTACATTTGGATCTTACTGATAATCAAAGCATTATTTATACCGTTGAAAAAACAGTACAAAAATTTGGACAGATAGATATACTTATCAATAATGCAGGTGTTCTTGCATGGAAACCATTAAGAGAACAAAGTTTTGAGGAAATAGAAGCACAGGTCAGAGTAAATTTAGAAGGATTAATAAAAATAACAAAAATATCTTTGCCCTATCTTACCGACTGTATAATCAATATATCAAGTGGAGCAGGAAAATCTCCTTTCCCTGAATTAACAACATACTGTGCAACAAAATATGGAGTAAGAGGTTTCACACAATCTTTAGCTTTAGAAGAAGAGGACTTAAGAATCTATTCTGTCAATCCTGGTATGACAGCAACAAGAATGACAAACTATATGGGAGTTCCTCCTGAAAAAGTTGCAAAAGTCATACTAAACACAGCTAA
>JALVEZ010000183.1 GCA_027030405.1 Hydrogenothermaceae bacterium
TATCATTATTTTTATATTTGATATTTTTTGTTATCAACATTCTATAAATATTTTGTTTTATTTCTTCTTTACATTCTTTTGCCAGTATATATGGGTTTATTGTTATGATTCCTTCTTTATTTTTTTCACTATCCTTTTCTACTATATAGTCGTAAGCTATGTTCATCTGTAAAGATTTATCTTTTAGGAAGTACCCTGTTGCAGAGATATACTGATGATGTCCAGAATATTGTGTGGCATCTGGTTTATTATCTATGGACATTCCTAAAAATCTATCGTTTCTTTTATAAAAGTTGTTATATTCAATCTGAAAATTTCCTTTTTTTAAAAGGAGATAAGCATTTTTGTTTGAACTATTGCGGGATAATTTAGCATCCTGATTTCTATATTTTTTCCTTTCTATTTCTGCACTGTGTATGAAAACCATATAAGACATTCCATTTTCTAACTCTCTGGCATCATAATAATTAAGTGAATATCCTTTTCTGCTTGTTATTGAACCTCTAATATAGCTTGCATTTTCTCTTGAAGGTTCTTTTGTAAATATTTTAATAACAACACCAGGAGTTTCATTACCAAACTTGATTGCTGTTTCCCCTAAATATATCTCAATATGATCAACATGATCTAAAGGAAAATCACCCCATATGGGAAATATTGAACGCTGATAAACTGTATTAACTTCGTGGTTGTTGATATAAAGTTTTGCCGTTGTATTTAAAAGGTCATAAAGAAATGGATAAACTAATACGTGATCACCGAAATTATTATCCTGAAGAGAAAAATATCTTAACGATTTCAAAACATCTTTTAGTGTATAAGCTTGCATTCTATCAAGATCTTCACGTGTATATATGATTACCTGACCTTCTGCTTCCTCTTTTGTCTTGTGGTAAAGCTGGGAGGCTTCCTGATATTCTTCTAAAAGGGTTTCTATACTTTCATCTTCCTGTGCTATAGTTTGTAAAGTTAGAGCCAATAGAACCGAGATACTTACAATTGCTTTGATTATTAAATTTTTTTTCATAGTAATTAACCACCCACGTTAATGTAGAAAAAACCTTATTAGCATTTCGGTCAGCTTTGAAAAATACTTTAATGAAATTGAGTGTTTCTATGGGAAAATATTATATTACATTTTTATATAAGATGTAGCTGGTAGCTGTTATTCTAAGTCGAAGGTGGCTATAACCGGGGCGTGATCAGATGGTGTTGGTTTTCTTCTTCGTCTTGGCCAGAGATCCACTTCAACATCTTTCAGATATGGGAGTAATGGCTTTGTGCATAAAATGTAATCAATTCTCATTCCCTCATTTCTCCAGATTGCTCCACCTATATAATCCCACCATGTAAATTGTTGTTTATCTGGATAAAGATATCTAAATGTATCGATTAATCCCCATTCTAAAATAGCTTTAAAAGCTTCCCTTTCTTCAGGCATTGTTCCTATAGCACCTTCAAGCAGCTCTGGGTCATAAACATCTATATCATCCAGTGCCACATTGAAATCTCCAACTACAATAATTTTGTCTTCTGGTGAATAATTTTCATTGAGATACTCTAAAAACTTTTTATACCAGTCAAGTTTATAGTAGTATTTATCGCCACCAGGCAGATCACCGTGCGGAGCGTAAATATTTATTACTGTAATATCATCTATTTTTCCTGATATCAGGCGTTTTTGTTGATCCCAGAACTGGTCACCGAATCCTTTTTTAACATCTGAAAGGGGTTTTTTTGATAAAATTGCCACACCGTTATATGCCTTTTGTCCCCACACTTCACAGTGAAAACCTAATTGCTCAAAGTCTTTATAGGGAAAATCTTCATCAACCACTTTAATCTCTTGAAGACATAGTACATCAATATCATTATTTCTGTGTTTTAGCCAGTCTATAATCAGTTCTTTCCTTGCTCTTATTGAATTTACGTTATATGTGCAAACTTTCATTTATTAACCTCTTTAATATAGTGACCTTTATTTTGCGATATAATTATTATAGAACTATTAAATTTGTAAGGGAATTTATGGAAGAATTTATTCGGCAGATCTCAGATTATTTAAGCCGTAATCTTGACATAGAGCTATTTTTCTTCTCTTTAGGACTGCTTGTAGTTGCTCTTATTTTTTATGCTAGGTACAGAATTAAAATACTTTTTCAGAAGATCCCTTATTTTGAATATATTCAGACGGCTATAGAAATATCACTTCTTTTAGGTCTTTATTTTCTTTTTTCAAGTACAGAACAGTACGGTGTAAAAATATTCCCTATTGTTGCTAAATATTTTGTTTTATTCCTCCTTGTTTATGACGTAATTAAAGCGATTTTCAAACTTTTAAACATAACAAATAAAGCTTTACTGTTTATTATCCTTG
The DNA here is from genome assembly GCA_027030405.1 of Hydrogenothermaceae bacterium. Lineage (GTDB taxonomy): Bacteria > Aquificota > Aquificia > Aquificales > Hydrogenothermaceae > JALSSE01. The sequence continues at coordinate 2,378 of JALVEZ010000183.1, forward strand.
TTTTTACATTCTTAAATGTTTCAGTTGCTTTTGTTATGGAATTTGCCAGGGAGTTTAATATTTCTATTTACAATAATTATGATCTTGAAATTTTATTTAAATCGCTTGCACTTATACTAATATCTATCCTTGTCTATCTTCTTTCTATAAGATCTACGAAATACATACCAGAAAAATTGTCTTTTGTATCAAAATTTATTCAACGCTTTCATATAATTTTTAATATTGCAGTATTAGGACTTGGATATTTATGGATTACAAACATAATTAATCCGTCAATTAAACATTTTATTGTCAGTATCATACTTTTAGTTCTTCTTTTTGTTTATACATTTTTTATTTATTATATAAATGAAATATCAAGGCATCCTGTTGTTCAGGAACATTTTCCTAATTTGAAAACACGTTTAACTACTCTTATATCCATCGTATTTCTCGTTATTTTTTATAATCTTGTGAATGATGCTCTTGGACTTGAAATAGATAAGTGGTTAAAAAGTATTTATATCGTTAAAACAGATGTTCTTACCGTTTCTTTATTTTCTATTTTAGAATCTTTCTTACTTTTTACATTTTTATTAAACCTTATCTTGATTTCCCGTTCTTTACTCAGATACTGGAAGTTTAAACAGACTGGAGAATCTGTTCCGACACCTGCCGAAGCTATCATTTACAACCTTGGTATTCTAATAGCTGCTATTTTTGCCCTTTCCGTTTTAGGAATAACATGGAAAGTGCTACTTCCTTTAATCGGTGCGTTAGGTATCGGTGCAGGTTTTGGACTTCAAAATATTATTAACAACTATATTAGTGGTTTTATTTTAATATTTAACAAAAAAATAGAAGTTGGGGATATTGTAGAAATTCCTGGAAATGCAGGAGCTTTTACAGGTACTGAAGGTAATGTAATATTTGGAATGGTAATGGATATATCCGTGATAAATACTCTAATAGAAACGATTGACGGTGTAGAAGTGGCAATACCAAACTCTAAGTTTATATCTGACAACATAATCAACTACACATTTTCAAACAGCAGGGTTAGAATGAGAATCCCATTTAAAGTGGCATATCAGACAGATCATAAAAAAGTAGAAGAAATTCTTTTAAAAGTTGCAGAAGAATGCAGACCACCTATACTGTTCACCCCAGAAAGACCTCAAGTATGGTTTAACAGCATAAAAGATTATTATGATGAATATGTTCTTCTTTTCTGGATAAACGCTTATAACTGGAGAAAAATCCAGAAGTTAAAAAGTGATATTTATAAAAGGGTGTGGGAAGAGTTTAGAAAAGAAGGAATAGAAGTTCCTGTAATCAATATAGAAATAAAGTCCTCACAGGATTCAATTAAAAATCTTTTCAACTAAACCTCTTATATTTTTCCTGAAAATTCCGAAAATATATTAAAAAGAATCATAACAAGAGGTAATATATGAGAGGTTTAGAAATTTCTTTAAAAAAGAAAGAACACGACATTAAAAGCCTATCATCATTTATTTCTGATTTAAAAACAACTATCCAGAATTTAGAAAATAAAAAAAATGAATACATAATGACAATAAATAGACTAAACAATGAAAAAAGCAATAACCTGTCTGATATACAGTTTAAAAACTATTATATATTAGAGCTCTTAGATAAAATTGAACAAATTCAAAAAGAGATTGTAAGATTAGAAAAACAGATAGACGAACAAAAAGAAAAACTTAAGATAAATTTAGGTGAAAAAAAAGCAATAAAAAAATATAAGGAAAAATTAGAGGTAGAAAAAAACAAAAAAGAAATACAGAAGGAGACCAATATTTCAAATGAAGTCTATAATTTTAAGCATATTTATAATCAGTAATTTTCTGTTTTTCTTTGCAGAAGCCCAGCAAGTAGAAAAAAAAGAAATTCAAAAAGAGATAAAAAGATTAGAACGACTCAAGCAAGAAGTCAGTAAACTAATCCAGGAAAATAAAAAACTACTTGCAGAAATCAAAAAAAACAGAGAAGAACTGGCAAAAGAAAGAAAAGCATTTGAAGATTTTAAGAAGCAGGCTGAAGAAGAAAGATATAAAAAGTTGGCAAAAGTTTTTGAAAAAATGGAATCTGAATTGGCTGGTGAGAAAATCTCAAAAATGGATGATCCAAAGAAAGCTGCATTTATTCTATATAATATAAAAGCAAGAAAAGCAGGTGATATACTTAACTATGTTGATCCTTCTATGGTAAGTAAAATTGTCAAAATCCTTACTGATTTAAAATCATACAAATCTGCCAAAAAATAGCCTATAAATTATTAAAATCTGTTAAAATATCCTTTCTAATCATAATAACTTGATAATAAGTTATAAAGAACTAATTTTTTAATCAAAATTAAAAGGCAGGAGATTAATATAATGAGTGATAAGCAAGTCCTCATATACGATACAACACTTAGAGACGGGACACAAGCAGAAGGAGTTAGCGTTTCCGTTGAAGATAAATTAAGAATTTCTGAAAAACTGGCAGAATTTGGAGTTCATTATATAGAAGGTGGATGGCCAGGATCTAACCCAAAGGACAAAGCTTACTTTAAAGAAGTTAAAAAATTAGACCTTAAAAATACAAAAGTTACTGCTTTTGGTTCAACAAGAAGAGTTTATCTATCGGTAGAAGACGATCCCCAAATTCAAGATTTAATAAGTGTTGAAACACCTGCCATAACAATTTTTGGGAAAAGCTGGGATTTACACGTTACAGAAGCATTAAAAACAACCCTTGAAAAAAACTTGGAAATTATTTACGACAGTATCCAATATCTAAAAAAATATACAGATGAACTGATTTTTGATGCAGAACATTTCTTTGATGGATACAAAGATAATCCAGAGTACGCAATCAAGGTTTTAAAAGCTGCTGAGGAAGCTGGAGCAGATTTCTTAGTACTGTGTGATACAAATGGAGGAACACTTCCAAATGAGATCGAACAGATTTTTAAGGCAGTTCACGAAGCAGGTATAAAAGCGAAATTAGGAATTCATGCCCATAATGATTCTGATACGGCAGTGTGGAACTCAATAACTGCAGTTCTGAACGGCGGAGCAGTTCAGATACACGGAACAATCAACGGCTTTGGGGAAAGATGTGGAAATGCAAATCTTTGTTCAATTATTCCTAACTTATCATTAAAACTTGGATACGAAACAGTCCCGAGAGAAAATATTAAAAGGTTAAAAGAAATATCTAATTTTGTAGCAGATATTGTAAATATGCCTGTTCCAAAAAATATGCCTTTCGTCGGAGATAGTGCATTTGCACATAAAGGTGGAGTTCATGCTTCTGCCGTATTAAAAAATCCTCGAAGCTATGAACATATCCTTCCTGAAGAAGTTGGAAATAAAAGGAAAGTTCTTGTTTCTGATCTTGCAGGAAAAAGTAATATCATTTATAAAGCAAAAGAGATAGGTATAGATATAGATGAAAAAGATCCGCGTATATTAGATTTAGTACAGGAAATAAAAGAGCTTGAAAGTCAGGGATATCACTTTGAAGCAGCAGAGGCTTCTTTAGAACTCCTGATAAGAAAACATTTAGGAACATTAAAAGATTACTTTAATCTTATTGCTTATAGAACTCTCATTGTCAAAAGAAAAACAGATAAAACTCCTATCTCAGAAGCAACAGTAAGAATAGAAGTAAATGATGAACTTGAACATACTGCTGCATTAGGATACGGCCCTGTTAATGCTTTGGATAATGCTCTAAAAAAGGCGTTGATAAATCAGTATCCACAGCTTGCTGAAGTGGAATTAATCGATTACAAGGTAAGAATAGTAAATGAAAGTGAAGGTACTGCTGCCAAAATAAGAGTTTTAGTGGAAAGCAGAGATAAGAAAGATAAATGGGGAACTGTTGGAGTTTCTGAAAACGTTATAGAGGCATCATGGCAAGCAGTCGTAGATAGCTTCATTTACAAACTGGTAAAAGATAATATTTAGTATTTTAATCACTAGTAAGGCTATATTGAAATACCTTTATTATGACGTATATTTACAATACATATATACGTCGGTGAGGACACAAACATGAAATCAAAATTAACTTTAAGAATAGAGGAAGAATTAATTAATAAAATCAAGCAGTTTTCAAAAGAAAAAGGATATTCTGTATCAAAATTAGTTGAAAACTATTTTAAATCACTAACGACAGAAAAAGGAGAAGAGTTAACACCTACTGTAAAAAAACTCAAAGGTTTATTAAAAAATACACAAGTAAAAGAAGAAGATTACAAAAAACATCTAGAAGATAAATATTTATGAGAATTTTATTGGATACAAATGTCATTTTAGATTTACTTTTAGATAGAGAGCCTTTTTCTGAACATTCAGCTTTATTAATTTCAAAAATAGAAAAAGGTGAGATCGTAGGTGTTTTATGTGCGACAACAGTAACAACCATTTATTACTTAGTAAATAAATCTCTGTCTAAAAAAGAAGCAGATAAATCTTTAGAACTTATTTTTTCTTTATTTGAAATAGCATCAGTTAACAGAATAGTCTTAGAAACAGCAAAAGATTTAAAATTTAAAGATTTTGAAGATGCAGTAATCTATGCTTCAGCTATTCATTCCAAAATAGATGTTGTTATAACAAGAAATATAAAAGATTTTAAAATGAAAGAAATCCCTATTTATGAACCTGTAGAATTTTTAAAGATTTTGAAGATGTTAAAATAAAATTTTTTTGTATTGGAATATGGAATTTAGGATATTAAATATTCCTCAAAACGTATCGAAAATCATTTATTTTTCTGAAAAATTTGATAATCTTTTATGAAAGAATATATTCTGCATTCATTTATTTTATTCGGAGGAAATAATTGGAAAATTTTGACGTAAAAAAAGTAGTTGATGAGCTAAAAACATTAATATCAATACCGAGCTATGAAGACTGTGATCAAATTCAAACATATTTAATGGAAAGATTAAATTACATACCATTTGAAAAGCAGTATGTTGGGAAAGGAAATCTATACAATATTCATTATTTAAAACAGCCATTTTTAATAAACACGCATGTAGATACAGTTCCACCGATAGATATGAAAAATCCTTTTGAGGCTGTTGAAAAAGATGGAAAGATTTACGGTAGAGGGGCTGCTGATACAAAAGGCTTAATAGCTTCCTTGATAATGGCTCTGGATATGTTTAAGCAAAACTTTCCTGAAAAGGAAATTCCTGTATCAATAGCATTTACAGTCGATGAAGAGCAACATACTGCCCTCGGCTCAGAAAAACTTTTAGAAATACTTGATGGTATATCATACTCTCTTGTTCTTGAGCCGACGTATGGAAAAATATGTAATAAACAGATGGGAACGTTGGAATTCGAATTAGAAGTTAGATCCAAGTCTGTCCATGCGTCTGAGTTTGAAAAGACAGAAAATCCTGTTAAATTAGCATTTGATTATATAAATAACGTAGAAAAAAACCTTGAGAGACCGATGAACATTATAAAATTTCAAAGTGGCTGGGAATACTATGCAACACCTAAATCTGCAGAAATACTCTCTGAGATCAAACTTTTTGAAGGTGAATATTTTGAAGAACTGGAAAAAAGGATGCTAAATCTTATAGAAATGGACAGATTTAAAGGCAAAATCGTGTATAAAAGAGTTGATGTGGAAGATTTTTTAGATTTTGGTGCAACAGAAGGATTTGAAATACTTAAAGATGCTTATATAAAAGCAACAGGAGAAAATCCAGATGTCAGTATAATGCCTTCATGGACGGATGCTGCAAACCTTTATAAAAAAGGAATTAGTTCAACTGTTTTTGGGTTTGGAAGCCTTGCAGATTCACATACAGAAAGAGAGCATATTGCGATTCAGGATTTAGAGAAAATGACAAAAGTTCTTTATAACTTTTTAACCATTTTAAGCCACTTACCTGCTTCTAAAACTGGCTCAAATCCCCGTTTTTTATAAAATGAAATAGCCTTATCGTTGGTTTTACCAACCCATAGGACTATTTCTTCTGCTCCTTTTTCTTTTAAAAAATCAATAGCTTTATCAAGTAAATAATCACCTAATTTAAATCCCCAGAACTCTTTTTTAATGGCAAGTTCGTGAATCTCACCATACTTTTTTGTAGGTGTTTCTTCTAAATCTGCAACAATAAAACCTATTGGCTTTCCATTTAATAAAAGTATTTTAAAAAAGTTCGAATGTTTTGAAAGCCAGTTTATGTAACGTTTTGCATGTTTTCTTGTAGGTTCTCCGTATTCTGGTTGATCTTGATAAGCATCAAATATAATATCTATAAGCTGTTCAATATAATCAGGTTTATAATCTACCAGATCAAGTTTAATTTTTTTTCTATCCTTTTGTGCTGTTATCCTCATATTTGAAAATTATTTCATAAATACTAATTCTGCAACCCTTGATTCTGCAAAAATTCTAATTGGAAAGTCATTTACATTTGTAAAACAAAGTAATATAGTTCCTTCGTATCCTGCTTCAAGCCATCCTGTATTAACAAGTTGCAGACCTAATTTGTTCATTCTAAATTTTGAGTCTAAAAATAAAGATATATCTTCAGGAACTGATATATACTCTAAAGATTCGGCAATTATAAATTGTCCTGGTTCTATAACCGTTCCTAGCTCCAATATAAAATCATGTTCAAGTATATTTAAATATGGATTTTTTATATCAAGCATCTCTATGTCAGGCTCTAACTCTTTTGGGTATTTGTAGTATTTGTTTGAAAGTCTAATGTCCAGAGATGATATATTCAGTTGAAGTTCTAAATCAACAGGCTCTACTTCTATTTCTTTTTTGGCAATTAACTCTCTTATCTCTTTTTCTTTTAAAACCAATTTTTATCCCCTCTATAAAAATAAAACCTCTCATACGAGAGGTTTTGTCATATTTTTAATTTAAGATTTTGCAAGCCTTAAAACTTCGTTTACTAATTTCTCTATACCTTCTGCCACATCTTTTATAGTTTTTCCTTCCATATATGCAGGAGTTGAAACGATTTTATGTTCTTCATCAACTAATGCTTCCGAAACAGGACATACTAAATGCTGTTGTCCCATTGCTTCGATGGCTTTTGCAACATCTTCGTCGCTTCCTATTGTCAGCTTTGCTTTTGCTTCTCTTAATGCAGCAGCGACAATAACAGGTGATATACAGACTGCACCGATTGGTTTTCCTTTTTCAAACATTTCAACAAGTAGTCTTTTAACTTCAGGAATTACGTCTGCTTCTGCTCCTTTTTCTAAAAAGTTTGAGAAATTTTTTGCTACACCAAATCCTCCAGGCATAATCAGAGCATCTATATCATCTGCTGAAACTTCGTTTATGTCTTTAATGTTACCTCTTGCGATTCTTGCAGCTTCAACAAGAACATTCCTTGTCTCATCCATCTTTTCTCCGTTAAGATGGTTTATAACTTCTTTTTGAGGAATATTAGGAGCCATACAAACAATCTCAGCACCTGCTTTGTCTAAGAAGTATAAAGTCATTGTTGCTTCGTGAATTTCTGCACCATCGTAAACACCACATCCTGCAAGTAAAACTCCAACCTTCATCCTGCTACACCTCCTATTTTGATTAGAAAATCTACCTAATCTATTGTAAACTATTATAAATTAATTTATGCACAACTTTAAATGGAGGCAAAGAATGTATAAGCTTGAAATTGTTACACCTACAAAGGTTATTTATAGTGGTGAAGTTTATCAAACTGTAGTTCCGACTGCCGATGGTGAATGTGGTATTTTAGAAAATCATATGCTCCTTTTAACAAACGTTGTTCCTGGTAAAATTAGAATAGAGAAAGAAGGTGAAGAACCTGTTGAGATAGCAGTTACATATGGTGTAATTGATGTTACAGGTGATAAAGTTATTATTTTAGTTGAAGAAGCTTATTTACCAAGTGAAATAGATGTAAAAAAAGAGGCTGCGTTGTTAGCTGAAGTAAAGGAAAAATTAGCAAATACGGAAGGGTTATCTTTGAAAGAAATTGAAGAACTTCACAGATTAAAAGAAAGAGCGGAAGTTTTATTAAAATTAGCCGGTGAAAATCCAGAAGCGGTTATTCCAACTCCATAATTGAAAAAACAAGATTTAACAGTTTCACCTTTTATCAGGGGAAAAATCCAAGTTATTCAAAAAAAAGAGGGCTATCGATTTGGAATTGACAGTCCTCTTTTAGCATCTTTTGTTAAATTATCTAGAAGAGGAAGATTAATAGATTTAGGAACAGGCTCAGGCATTCTTATTCTTCTTTTAAATCTTAAATATAAAAATATTGAGTATCACGCTTTGGAACTCCAACCAGATCTTTTTCAGATAGCTCAAAAAAATTTTCAGCTAAACAACATAAAGGTAAATCTGAAGTTAGGAAATGTAAAAGATATAAAAAAGCTTTATCCTTCTCAATATTTTGATTATGTCGTATCAAATCCTCCTTTTTATAAATCTTCCATGGAAAAAAGTAAAAATGAAGAAATCAAAATAGCTAAAGCAGAGATAAAAGCGTCTTTAGAGGATTTCATATATGCATCTTCTTATTTATTAAAAAATAAAGGAAAGTTGTTCATCATAAATAACATAAATCGTTTTTCAGAAACCGTTATATTACTTAAAAAATATAAAATTCAACCGAAAAGAATAAGGATAGTTTATCCAACGTTAGATGAAAATGCTACAAATTTTTTGATAGAAGGGCTAAAGGGAGGAAAAGAAGGCGGAGAAGTGATGGAAAAACCTTTAATCATATATAAAAATCCAAAAGAAAAACAATATACAGAAGAAGTTCAATTTGTCTTGGAAAATTTTTGTTAGGGACATGGGTTATAATAGTTTAGAATTATGTAGTTTTACTAAATTCTTTCCTCTTTATATATCTCGGTTTTTAAATTTGGGGTTAAACTATGAGAATAACAGAAGATATACAAAGACCAGATGTGTCAAAAGAACTTGTAGAAATAATTTCGAATAGTTTAGAAGAAATATTCTATCTTGGTTTTGATGGAGTGGTATTTTATGTTGAAGATATTGTGCTTAAAGTTATAGGGAACTTCCCAAAACTACATTTTTATGTTGAAGAAGTTATTCCTAATACGAACTCTGTTTCTATTTATTTTGATAGATATCTTCTTATTCCTGTAAAAGGAGATACCGGAAAAGGGGTTCTTGCTGTTTACAAACATGGGAAATTAGATAAAAGTAATCTTAAATATCTGAAACTTTATGTAAATTATCTTATGGCTTATGTAGATAAATTAAATTATAAAAATCAGTCAAAGAATTTTAAAAATCTTTTAAATAAGACATTAGAGTCTTTAGGTGTTGGAATAGCGATTATAAATGAAGAAGGTATTATTGAAATAGAAAACTCTGTATTTAGAGAATTACTAAAATTAAATGAATCTGAAGATATATTTAAACCATCAAGCATTTTAACAATTCTTGAAAAAGAAATCAGAAAAGCAATAAAAAATAAGCAAAAGTTTGAAACAACGTGTTCATTTAAAGATTTAGATTATAAATCTTTAAATATAAGAATCTTTCCTATGGTATCTTCCCAAAAAGATGAAAATATAGAAAGTTCCGATAAATATATTATTCTTATTGAAGACATTACTAAAAAAGAAGAAATTGAGGCACAAGTGTTACAGACAGAAAAACTTGCAATTATTGGAAAGCTGACTGCAGGTATATCCCACGATATAAGGAATCCTCTTGCAGTAATATCTCAGGCAACGTTTAATATAAAGAGGGAAGCAAATAAAATAGATAACCAGAAAATAATAAAATATTCAGAAAGAATAGAAAAAAATGTAAACAGAGCAACAGAAATAATTGAAAAACTTCTGAACTTTTCGAAGCAGGCATCAAAAAGAAAAGAAGTTTTAAATTTGAAATCTATAATAGAAGAATCCTTGGATTTGGCACTTATCGAGACCGATTCACACAATTTGATGATTTATAAATATCTTGATCCTGATGTTTATATATTCGGAGATAAAAATGCTCTTATTCAAGTTTTTGTAAATCTAATTTTAAACGCATTGGAATCTATGTCTTATAAAGGAACTCTCATCATTGACCTTAAGAAAGAAGGACACTATGCTGTAGTTAGGATTCAAGATTCTGGAAAAGGAATACCTCCAAGAATAAGAGAACATATATTTGAACCGTTTTTTACAACCAAAGAGAATGGAACAGGGCTTGGACTCGCCATAAGCAAGAATATAATTGAGGATCATAATGGGACAATAACATTCCAATCAGAAGAAGGGAAAGGAACAACATTTGAAATAAAATTTTTATCAGTAGAGGTTTAAAATGGGAGATGAGAAAGGTTATATTTTAGTTGTTGATGATGAAGAGGATATTCTTTTTACATTAGAAGATCTTCTTGAAGAGGAAGGTTATAAAGTAGAAGTAGAGTCAAATCCAAGAAAAGCTTTAGAGAAAGCAAAACAAAATATATATGACCTGATAATTACAGATCTCAAAATGCCAAAATTATCAGGTGAAGAACTTATCAAAAAAATCAGAGAAGTTAATAAAATTACAAGTATTATAGTTATGACTGCATACGGGACAGTTGATACTGCTGTTTCCTGTATGAAATATGGAGCATTCCATTACATTTCAAAACCTATAGATTTTAATGATCCTTTTACATGGAACATAATCAATGAAGCTATAAAAAAGGCAAAAGTAGTAAAAGAAAATCTTAAACTAAAAGAAGAAATAAAAAAATATAAATCAGAATCAAAAATCGATTTTATCATCACCAAAAATCCAAAAATGTTAGAACTTATTGATTATGCTATAAAAGTTGCTCCTTTTGACTTTACGGTAATGATTCACGGAGAGAGTGGTGTAGGTAAAGAACTTTTCGCAAAAGCAATACATATGGCAAGTCCAAGAAAAGATAAGCCTTTTTTACCTATTAATTGTGCAACAATTTCTCCTGATATAATGGAATCGGAATTTTTTGGTTCGAAAAAGGGAATTTACACAGGAGCTGAAGAGAGAAAGGGTATTTTAGAACAGGCGAATGAGGGAACTGTATTTTTAGATGAAATTTCTGAGCTTCCTATGGATCTTCAAGCAAAGTTTTTAAGATTTTTGCAGGAAAAAGAGATAAGAAAGATAGGTGAAGCAAACACAACTAAGGTTGATGTTCGGGTTATCGTTGCCACAAATAAAGATCTAAAAGAACTTGTTGAACAAGGTAAGTTTAGGGAGGATCTTTATTACAGATTAGAAGGAATAAGGCTTAATATTCCACCTTTAAGGGAAAGAAAAGATGATATTCCTCTTCTAGTAAATTACTTTATTCAAAAATTTAATGAAAAGTATAACGCTGAAATTAAAGGAATTTCACAGGATGCTTTAAAAGCACTTATTAATTATAAATGGGAAGGAAATATAAGACAGTTAGAAAATGTTGTTTATCAATGCTGTATTAATGCAAAGGATTATATAGAGGTTGAACATATTCCTCCATTTATAAAAGAAAATGAAAAAGAATTTACATTTGAATACAACAAGGCAAAAGAAAAACATACAAAAAAGTTTGCAGAAAGTTATTTTAGGGTTTTATTATCTATGACGGAAGGAAATGTTTCTCAGGCTGCCAAACTTGCTAATATTGAAAGGCAGTCTTTACAAAAATTGTTAAAAAAGTACTCTATCGATCCAGAAGAATTTAGAAAGAGGAAAGAGTAATGGAATTAATTCCAGGCCTGGCAGGTGTTCCTGCTGCAAAATCTAAGGTCAGTTTTGTAGATGGAAAAAAGGGAATTTTAGAATACCGTGGAATTAAAATTGAGGAACTTGTAAAAAATTCAAATTTTTTAGAAACTTCGTATCTTCTGATATTTGGACATTTACCAACCAAAAAAGAGTATGAAAAATTTGTAGATGATATAACACACCATAGACGTTTAAAATTTAGAATTATTGATGTTATGAAAAATTTTCCAGAAAAAGCTCATCCTATGGATGTTCTTCAATCAACTGTTTCTGCACTTGGTATGTTTTATCCTTCTAAAGATATTCTTGATGAGGAGTATCACTATGAAGCTGCTGTTCATCTAATTGCAAAGATTCCCACAATAGCTGCAAGCTGGTTTAGAATTAGAAATGGAGATGAACCTGTAAAACCTGATGATAAGTTGGATTTTACAACAAACTTTTTCTATATGATGACAGAGCAGATTGTTGAACCTGAGGTCGCCAGAATTTTTGATAAATGCCTTATACTCCATGCTGAACACACCATGAATGCATCAACATTTGCTGCTCTTGTTGTGGCTTCCACGCTGGCTGATCCTTATACCGTAATGTCTTCAGCGTTAGGGGCTTTATCTGGGCCTTTACACGGTGGTGCAAATGAAGAAGTTATTAAAATGCTTATGGAAATTGGTGAGCCTGAAAAGGTAAGGGATTATATAGAAAACAAGTTGAAAAATAAAGAACGGATAATGGGTTTTGGACATAGAGTTTATAAAACATACGATCCACGGGCGAAGATACTGGAACAGCTTTTACAGGAACTTATAAAAATAAAAGGAGAAACAAAACTTTATAAAGTAGCAAAAGAAGTTGAGAAAGTGACTTTAGAACATTTAGCTAAAAAAGGGATTTATCCAAATGTTGATTTCTACTCAGGTATTATCTATCAGATGTTAGGAATTCCTGTTGATATGTTCACTTCTATTTTTGCTATGGCACGGATTTCTGGATGGTTAGCCCACTGGAAAGAGTACATAAAAGAGAATAAACTCTTCAGACCTTCGCAAGTTTACGAAGGGGAACATAACCTTCCTTATATTCCTTTAGAAAAACGGGAGAAAACAGGCTAAGAAGCCTGCTTTTAAACATTAAACCTGAAATATATAACATCTCCATCTTTTACTTCGTAATCTTTACCTTCTATTCTTACCATTCCCTGCTCTTTTGCTTTTTGCATTGAACCGATCTTTTCTAAGTCATCAAAATTTATAACCTCTGCAGCAATAAATCCCCTTTGAATATCAGAATGGATTTCTCCTGCTGCTTCTGGGGCTTTAGTTCCTTTTTTGATCGTCCATGCTCTTGTTTCCTGTTCACCAGATGTGAAATATGTTATAAGATCCAAAAGGCTGTATCCCTGTCTTATCATCTTGTTTAAACCTGGTTCTTCTAAACCTAATGCTTCTAAAAACTCCTGTCTTTCCTCCTCAGGAAGTTCTATGATCTCCTGTTCTATTTTTCCACATAACACAACAAGAGGTGCGTTTTCTCTTTCTGCTTTTTCTTTTATCTGTTTGACATATTCATTATTTTCACCGTCTGGTAAATCTTCTTCTCTTATATTTGCCACATACATTATAGGTTTGAGTGTTAATGGGAAAAGGTTTTGTTTTAACCATTTGATTTCATCTTCATCAAACTTTTCTAAATTTGTTCTGAGTGGTTTTAAATCTTCAAGGATTTCTTTTGCTTTTTCTAAAACCTGAACCTCAAATTTCGCTTCTTTGTTCCCTGTTTTAGCAACTTTTGAAACTTTTTCTAATCTTTTTTCAACAGACTGAAGATCTGCAAGTATAAGTTCCGTTTCTATAATCTCTGCATCCCTTACTGGATTTACAGAACCTTCCACGTGAACAACATCACTGTCATCAAAACATCTGACAACATGAGCAATTGCACTTACATTTCTTATATTTGATAAAAATTGGTTTCCTAAACCTTCTCCTTTACTTGCACCTTTAACAAGTCCTGCAATATCAACAAACTCCATAGTTGCAGGAATTATTTTTTTAGAACCTGATATCTGTGATAAAACTTTTAATCTTCTATCTGGAACATTTACTATCCCAACATTTGGATCGATAGTGCAGAAAGGATAGTTAGCAACATCTGCCTTCCCAGTCTCTGTTAATGCGTTAAAAATCGTTGATTTCCCTACATTAGGTAAACCGACTATACCAACGTTTACTTTCATTTTGCCTCCATTGTTTTTGTGGTGAATTTATGCGAATTTATGAAATTTACAACTTATTGAGATTTTTCTTTTTGATTTTTTTCTAATTCTTGCTGAATGATCTGATCATCTGACATAAGACCTGTAATTTCCGAGAAAACATTCCCTGAAAACTCTTTTTCTTTTGAAATGGTTACAGGTTTTGTTTCTAAGATATACTGTATTCGTTTTATTGCTCCGTCCTCTTCTTTGAAAAGAGCTACCGTTCTTTCTTCTGCCGTTTCAAAAATAAATTTCCATCCTTCATTTTTGATGAATTTTATGAAAATATCAAACTTTTTACCTTCCAGGTATCCGCTGATCCATATTTCCTTTGTAGGCTCATAAAAAAAACAGTTAAATTCTTGTTCTGTACAGATTTCATCTACTATATTTCTTAATTTATCCATAAAAACTCCATCTCTTTTAAATTCATTTTATATTAAACAATTCAGTTATTATTTTCAATGATTTTGGTTCCTAAAAGTACGTATTTGTATTCCTTTTTGTGAAAATTTATGACAAAACCTTTTTCTTGCAAAATTTCAGAAAGCTCTGATGGCTGGAAAAAGTTTACAGGTTCTCCTAACATCTTTTCAAACAGATAAATCATTTTCCCTTTAAATACTTTCGGATCAAAATCAAAAATAAAGAGAGTTCCATTGTGTTTTAGTACCCGATGGATCTCATTAAGTGATTTATCTATATTCTTGAAATGATGAAGTGCTTCGCCGATCATTACACAATCAAAACTTTCATCTTTAAATGGAAGATTTTCCGCCTTTGATAAAACTTTTTGTGAAAAATTCGGTGAATGTTTTAACATTCCTATTGAAGGATCTGAAACTATATATTGTGGGGAAGGGTTAAATCCATAAGCAATTTCCGTTAATACACCAGTGCCACCGCCTAAATCTAAAACTGCCGAATCTTTATTCAATTTTTCTATGCAACCTTCTAAATAACTTCGTGCACATTCTGGATAAATACGTTTACCAAAATGTTTAAAAATAAACCCTAAATAATTAAATGGTATCAATTCTTTTACCTTTCCCAGCTGTAATTATATGTAATATATGCTAAATATAACAACCATTTATGATAATTAGCCACTAATATAAAGGCAAAACCTGCCGAAAGAAAAATTATATCAAAGAGAGGTTGCAGTATGCAGACTATCAGTATTCAGGAATCAAATTTAAATAAGATTATCAAGAAAACACTGTCTTTTATGGCAAAAAATAAGATTACTATTGTTCCTGATAATTATGAAAAATGGTTTAACCTTTTTATAGATTTGCATTTAAAAAATATAGATGTTTCAAATCTATCTCCGTTAGAACTGTTTGGTTTGTATAAGGAAAGATATTCTGTAGATCCTTATGAAAAATTAAAAGAAACTAAAGATTTCATTGTGTTAGATGAAAAAGTTTCTGTAAAAATTGTGAAAGATGTTTTAGAGACTGTTGATAATTCCCTTACAAATGTTTTAGATGAAATGGAAAACCACTGCCAGATGATAAATGAAGGTAAAAAAGTATTAGAAGAGCAGAATGATAAGAAAATATTACTGAAAGCATTATCTACAATAACTGACAAGTATGAAGACCTGAAAAAAGATTTAGAAAAACATCATCAAAAGATAGAACAGTTATCTAAAGAGTTGGAAGAAACAAAGATTGAGGCAAGCAGAGATACCTTAACAGGTCTTTTTAACAGGAAAAAGTTTGATATGGTTCTTGAAAAATTAGTAGATAAGAAAAAGATATTTTCTTTAATAATTTTTGATGTTGATGATTTTAAATATATAAACGATACATTCGGACATCAGGCTGGAGACCTTGTTCTTAAAAAGATTGGTGAAACCTTATTAAAAAATTTAAGACCTGGAACACCTATCTTCAGAATTGGTGGAGAAGAATTTGCCATAATTATTCCTGAACTATGTGTGGACAAGGCAAAGAATATTGCAGAACGTTTAAGAAAGATTTTTGAAGTTAAAGAAATTTCTTACGAAGATCATATGATAGACCTTAAGGCAACGTTTGGAGTTACTTGCTATAAAGAAGGAGATACACCAGAAACAATCGTAAAAAGGGCCGATAAAGCTCTTTATGAAGGTAAAAAACAAGGAAAAAATATTGTTATCGTAGTTTAATCTTTCAACAGTTTTAAAAATTTATACTCTAACTTAATCTTTTTTGCATATTCTAAATTTTCTCTCAAGATTTTTTTAGCTTTTTCTTCCTGACCTGTTTTTTTATAAGTCTTTGCTAAAAAATATATTGTATTTACAAAAGAAGGAACATCTGAAAGTTTTTTGTAAATATTTGATGCTTTTTCAAGATAGGGAATCGCATCTTTAAATTTTTTCTGTCTGTATAAGGCTATTCCTAAGTTATAGTTTATCAATGCTACATAAGAATCTCTTGTTTTAACTATTTTTAACATCTGATAGGCTTTCTCATAATATTGCTGTGCTTTCTTTAAATTGCCTTTTTCAAAGAAAAGGTTTCCGATGTTTGAATAAGCAACGATCATCATTTTTTTATTATTGTTTTGTTTTGATAAATCAAACGATTTTTGAAAATAAAAGTATGCTTCATCGTATTTTTTAAGAGATTTAAATATTTCTCCTAAAAGCGTGTAGCTATAAGCTAACCATTTATAATTCCCTTTGTCCTTGGCATAATCGATAGATTTATTTGCATATTTTATAGCTTCTGCAAGGTTTCCCATTGAGTAGTAAGCAATTCCCAGGTAGTAATAACCTTCTGCTATTCCTTTAGGAATATTATGTTTTTTTGCATATTCCACAACTTTTTTAGATTCTGCTGCCATACATCTGAATTTGCTCTGTTCATAACATTCCCAGGCTTTTTTTAACATAGTATCAACCTGTTTTTTGGGCGAAATTTCCTGTGCAGATGTTGTTAATATCGGAATTATCAAAAAAATTATTAAAAGTTTTAGATTTTTTTTCATCATAATCCTCCGATCTTTCATTTCTAAAATTTATATCTATTCTTACATCTGACCAATAAACAAAATTAGCCTGTTATACTGAAATTTTTTAATTTTACTGAATTTAAGGTTATAATAATTGCTTTGATAAATCAAAATTTGAGGGGTTTATTCGTGAGTAGAGCAAAGAAAACCAGTCCTATGAAAAATGATCTGAAATGGAAATTACTTCTCGTATTTGGGGTGATGGTTGTTTCACTTTATTTCATATTTACAAAACCTATAAAACTTGGTCTAGATCTTCAAGGTGGGATGAGTATTACTTTAAGGGTTGATATAGACCACGTTATAAAAACACAATATCAACAATTGTTAAGGGATATAGAATTAAAACTAAAAGAAAAAGGTATCGATGTTTTAAGTGGCAAAGTCCTTGGAACTAAAGGTGTTGTTATATCACTTTTAGACCCTACACAAATAGACAAAGCAATCAATATAATAAAAGATGAATTTCCTATTGTTGATATTGAAGAACAGGATGGAAATCTATTTATAAAATATTCTGATTGGGAACTGAAAAGACTGAAAAATACTATTATGCAGCAGGCTATAGAGACTCTAAGAAACAGGATTGATGAATTCGGAACGTTATCTCCGAATATTGCAAGAAAAGGTGAGGACAGAATATTAGTTGAAATTCCTGGAGTTGTTGATCCAGAAAGGGCAAAAGCAATAATAGGACGAACTGCACAGCTTGAGTTAAAAGAAGTGATAGACTCTGCTTATTCAAAAGAAGAACTGCTGAAACGATATCCTGAAGGTTTACCGCCAGGAACGGAGATTTTAGAAGGTGTAGAAAAAGAAATAAACGGACATAAAGTAAAAGAATGGTTCTTAGTAAAAAAGACGCCTGTTGTCACAGGTGCTCAGTTGAAAGACGCAAGGGCTACAATAGATCAGGGTGGGAGACCAGCAGTTAATTTTGAACTAACATCTGAAGGTGCAAAAATATTCGGTGAAGCTACCGCAAAAATGATAGGAAAAAGACTTGCAATTGTTTTAGATAATAAGGTGATATCTGCACCTGTTATCCGCTCAAGAATTTCTTCTTCAGGTCAGATCACAGGTGATTTTACGACTGAAGAGGCTTCTGACCTTGCAGTTGTTTTAAGAGCTGGTGCTTTACCTGCTCCTGTTGAAATTCTTGAAGAGACAGTGATAGGGCCAACTTTAGGTAAAGAAAGTATTCAAAAGACGGTAAAAGCAGGTCTTACCGCACTTGTTTTAGTTGGTTTGTTTATGATATGGCGTTATGCTATCTCTGGTTTTATATCAGTTATAGCACTTATGTTTAACGGTCTTATGCTTTGGGCTGCAATGGTTGCATTAGATGTGACATTAACACTTCCAGGTATTGCAGGTATTATTCTTAATATCGGTATGGCTGTTGATGCGAACGTTATTATATTTGAAAGAATAAAAGAGGAACTCAGAACAGGTAAAACACTTCGTATAGCAATAGAAGAAGGTTTTAAAAGGGCGTTCGGTGCTATATTTGATGCACAGGTTACTACATTGATCGCTGCGTTTGTTTTATTCCAGTTTGGAACAGGGCCTTTAAAAGGTTTTGCTGCCACATTATCAATCGGGACAATCACATCTATTTTTGCTGCAGTCTTCATTACAAAAGTGTTCCTTGATCTGATACTCGGCGGTAAAAAACAACTTAAATATGCATTTTAAGGTAGGGAGTTAAAACAATGAGAAATTTTTTAGAAACGCCACCGAATATTGATTTTCTAAAATTAAAAAAGAAGGCTTACATTCTTTCAACGGTTCTGATAATACTGAGTATCGGTGTCATATTTGTGAAAGGATTTAATCTTGGATTAGATTTCACAGGTGGAACATCTATTCAGGTTAAGTTTAAGGAACCTGTAACGTCAGGTGATATAAGACTTGCTCTTGAAACTGTTGGATTAGGCGATGCAATGATTCAGGAAGTAGGAACAGGTAATGTGGAGTATGAGATAAGAGTTTCTATAAAGAAAGGCTCTTCTTCTGATGTGGCTGTGAAGGTTAAAAAGGCACTGGATCAAAAGTTTAAAGATAAGTATGAAATAAGGAAGATTGAGTTTATTGGATCGGTGGTAGGAGAAGAACTGAGAAAGGCGAGTGTTTATTCGATCATTGCAGTTATGATAGCAATCCTCATTTATGTTGGATATAGATTTGAGCCTATTTTTGCTATTGCTGCGGTTGTTCCACTTTTCCATGATGCTATTTTAACTCTCGGATTTTTTGCACTGCTTGGTTTGGAAGTTAATCTTTCGGTTATAGCAGCTATATTGACTGTTTTAGGTTACTCTCTAAACGATACAATCATTGTTTTTGACAGAATAAGGGAAAATTTAAGGTTAAGAGGTAGAAAAAATCTTGTTTTATTAATTAACCAAAGTATTAATGAAAACCTATCAAGAACAATAATAACTTCAGGGACTACATTATTTTCTGTCATTGCTTTATACCTTTTCGGTGGTGAATCACTTAAGAATTTTTCGCTGGCGCTGATTATAGGTATTATATTCGGTACTTATTCTTCAATCTACGTTGCTGCTCCACTTGTTATAGAGCTTGAAAACTATATTAAAAAGAAAAAAATGGCTTCAGCAAAAGCGTAAGAGGTGGTTTATGATATCATTAAGGGAAAGGGCACAAAAGATAAAATGGTTTGTTATGGATGTTGACGGGGTTTTGACAGACGGAAAGGTTATTTATGATTCGGAAGGTAAAGAAACTAAGAACTTTTCAATAAAAGATGGTCTTGGGATAAGATTTTTATCCCGTGCAGGAATAAATACTGCCATCATAACAGGAAGAACATCTCCTATGGTTTTAAAAAGGGCTTTAGAGCTTGAGATAACAGAGGTTATACAAGATGCAAAACAAAAACTCCCCGTTTATGAAGAGTTTAAGAGAAAACACAATCTGACGGATGAAGAGATCCTTTATATAGGAGATGATTATGTAGATCTTCCTATCTTGAGAAGGGTTGGTTTTCCTGTTTGTGTTCCTTCTGCCCCTGAAGCATTAAAAGAGGTTTGTGCATATGTTACAGAAAGAGAGGGAGGCGATGGGGCAGTAAGAGAGGTTATTGAGAAAGTTTTACTGCTTCAAGGAAAACTTGATGAAATTTTAAAAAGGTATTATGAATAATGGAACAGGACAGGGAAAGATGGAATAAAAAATATTCTGAAGGTAAGTTTCCTTTAGAAAAGCCATCTGAACTGCTGGTTAAATATATAGATTTAGCTCCAAAAGGAAGAGCTTTAGATATAGCTGCAGGACTTGGTAGAAACTCTTTATTTTTAGCTGAAAAAGGATTTAAAGTTGATGCAATAGATTATTCTGATATCGCAGTCCAGAAACTGAAAAGTTTACACCCGAATATCAATCCTGTTCAGGCAGACCTTGACACTTATAGAATAGAAGAGAATCAGTATGATCTTATTATAAATTTTAACTATCTAAACAGGAGATTATTTCCTCAAATTATTTACGGTTTAAAACCAGACGGTCTTCTCATATTCCAGACATTTTTAGACGGTGAAGAAGAAGGTTTAGCTCAACCTTCAAATCCAGATTTCCTTTTAAAAAAGAACGAGCTTTTACACTCGTTTTTGAGACTCAGAGTTTTATTTTATAAAGAAGAAAAAGTTACAAAGTGTGACGGTTCTACAAGTTATCAGGCTTCATTAGTTGCAAAAAAAGAATGCTGAAAAATCCCAGAATCAAAAAGATACTTCATCTTTCTATACCTGCTGCAGTAAATAACTTTTTAGATATAGTTCAGCTTCTTATTGATATGATTATGATAGGGCGGTTAGGAGCTTCTGCCATAGCTGGAGTAGGTATAAGTCTGCAGTTTGTCGGTTTAATCTACACTCTGTTATCAACATTTCACGTTGGAACCAATGCTTTAGTTTCCCGTTTTGTAGGTGCAGGAAATAAAGAAGATGCTGGAAAAGTTATTTTCAATATGATGATTATGGCTTTTATTTTTTCCATCCCTATAATGCTTATCGGCATTTTTTATTCTAAAAATCTTTTGTTACTGATGGGGACAGATGAAGAAGTTGCTTCAATCGGAGGTCGTTATCTTTCTATCATTTCTTTTACAATTCCCCTTTTATTTATGGAAGGAGTATTTTACAGCTCATTAAATGCATCAGGAGATACAAAGACACCATTAAAAATAGGAATAACTTCTAATCTGATTAACACTTTTATGAATTATGTTTTAATTTTTGGACATTTTGGTTTTCCTGCTTTCGGTGTTGAAGGTGCTGCATACGCCACAGTAATCGCTTATATATCTGAATTTTTTATCTATCTTTATGTTTTCCTTAGAAAAAATGCTTCAATCAAGATATTTCCAGAATACTCTAAAGACCTTATTAAAAGAGCTTTGAGGGTTGGAATTCCTTCTGGAATAGAAAGATTGATAACATATTCTTCCTTTTTGATATTTGTAAAAATTATTGCAGATTATGGCACTTATACTCTGGCAGGATATCAGATAGGACTGAGAATAGAAGGGCTTGCATTTATGCCTGGAATCGGTTTTACCATAGCAGCTATGGCTTTAGTTGGTCAAAGTATCGGAAGAGGTGATTATAAAGAAGCAGAGCAAAATGCTATAACCACAGTTAAAATTGCAGCAATTTTTATGGGTATTTTAGGAATTTTTATGGTTCTGATACCTGAGTATTTATGTATTATTTTTACCGACAATCCAAAAGTTATAGAAGAAGCATCACTTTATCTGAGAATAGTAGGTGTCTCACAGGTTCCTTTAGGTGTAGCTTTTGTTTTAAGTGGTGCTTTAAGAGGAGCAGGTGCCACCAGAATAACTCTTACTGTAAATGCTCTGGCTTTATGGTTTTTAAGAATTGTTCCTGCATACATACTTTCTGTTCTTTTCCATAACATTATCTTTGTATATTTTATTATGGTTTTTGAAACATTTACTCGTTCCTTTATTTTGTGGTATATTTTTAAGAAAGGCAAATGGAAAAATATTGAGGTATAAACGTGGCTGAACAGCAAAAGAAAGGAAATGAACATACTATAAATCCAGATTTTTTTTATGAAACACCTGATAAATTTAAAAAACAGTTAAAGCAAAAAGAAG
>JALVEZ010000184.1 GCA_027030405.1 Hydrogenothermaceae bacterium
AAAAGATATACATAAAAATGTGCATTAATAATAGAAATATCTATATCTTCATAAAAAATGATGTGGGAATAGTAGACAGAGGGGCAGGTGTAGGACTTCAGATAGCAGAGTTTTTACTCTCCCAGTATGGCGGAGAAGTTCAGACACATATAGGAAGAGATTTTCTGACGGTTATAAAAATTCCCTTTTAACTCTCACGATTTTTTTATGAAAAAGATCAACAATTAAAATTGTGAATAAGAACTCTGAAATGTTAAGGAGGATAAAGTAATGAAATTTCTTTCAGTTATAATAATATCTTTACTTTTCATAAGCCATTCTAACGCTGATAATTTATTTTTAAATGGAACTTTAATAGATATATATAATGATACTGCTATTATAGATATAAAAAGTGAATCTTGCATGGGGGAGAGAAAATTCAAAATATCAAAAGATGTTAACTTAGAACAACTAAAGAGAAAAATTAATAAAACTATATATATAACTATACAGGAAAATGAATGTGATGATTTAGATAAAACTTACACTATCATAGAGGTTCAGTAAAATGAGACACTTTAAATATATTTTACTTGGGTTTATTTTTTCTATTCTCTACAGTTATGCAGATAATATGGCCAGATATTGTTCCCTACCTCCCTTTTTATCCACCTCCGTATCCCCTAACATATTAATATTGGTTGATAAAAGTGGTTCAATGGGGTGGTGTGCTTATAATCCAAAATCAAATAAGAAAGGTTGTTGTAATAAAAGTAGTGGGTGTGGCTGGACATATGAAGGGGATGAAGAAGGATATTTTATACCCGATAAAGTGTATTCCTTTGATGATGATGATGATGTATGGGTAGAATCCTCAAAAACTCCCGCTCCTTGTCCAAAGAAAGAATCCGATATAGATGAAGATAAAGCGTATAAAGGAAGTTGTCTTAACTTTTTGTTGATGCGTAGAGTAGACTTACTCAGATGGGCAATAACAGGAGGTAGACCGGAAGAATGTGGTGGATTTAACGATATCTCATGTGATCCTGATCTTGCTTGCACCGGTTCTACATGTGTATTAAAAACTTATGGTGGAGTTAAAGTTAAAGTCCCTAAAAGCCGTATCAAAGGAATAACCCAAATATTTGAAAATGAAGATGTTCGTCCAAGATTTGGAGTTCTTTTTTATTCTTCCTCAATTTATGGAGACAAGGTGTATATCGGAGATTACTCTAACGGAGGCAATGCAGATCCAAATCATCCATATACCTATTTAAAAAGAGCTATAAATTATGTTAATCCTAATGGGGGTACTGGAACTGCCCCAGCGATGTGGGAAGCCTATGATTACTTTAAACAATCTAATGATCACAATTATTCAGACGGTTTTGATATAAGTCCAGGAACATATAAAGATCCAAATTACTTTTGCGATTCATACGGTAATGACTGCACCCCTGTACCATGTGCCAAAAATTTTGTTATTCTTGCTTCAGATGGGCAATGGAATAAAGGAGGAAACCCTATTAAAACGACATGTAGTATTTCAAAGGGCTACGAAAACTATTCAGCAGATCCTGTTGTTCCAGCCTATAAGATGCACAAAGAAGTTTTGAGGAGTTTATCCAGCACAAGTGGTGAAACATTTGATATATCAGTTAATGGCATTTATGCTTTAGGCTTATTTTTAGGTGGAACAGGTGAACAGTCTCTTAAAAATATAGCTGTTTATGGATCATTTGACACCTCTAAATATGATTGGCCTGCTGGCACCTCTGGATCTAACTGGAACGGTGGAGGAAATAGTCAATATCCATGGAAAAAATGTTATATGGATGATTGTAGTACATATATTGATAATAAAAAAGGTAGAGGAAGCGCCTGTACTCCACTACCTCCATCATCGCCAGATTGGGACAGCGACGGAGATGGAAATCCTGATACTTTTTTGAGTGCGAAAAATGCACTGGAAATAAGAGATTCCCTTGTTAAGTTTATAAAAAATATCCTCAAAAGAACATCATCAGGAAGCGCAGCCTCTATTCTGGCTCAGAAAAGAACGCAGGGAGCGGTTGTAGCACAGGCTCTTTTCTTCCCTAAAAAAGCTTACGAAGATAACGACATAATCTGGACAGGCAACATATACGGATACTGGTTTT
>JALVEZ010000185.1 GCA_027030405.1 Hydrogenothermaceae bacterium
AAATCAGAAAAAATAAGCCCTGAAGCAATTTTAGATGAAAGAGATGTAGTTTTTGAAGGGAAATCAATGAAAACAAAGATAATTGACAGGGATAAATTGGAACCAGGAAACAGAATAGAAGGTAATGCAGTTATTGTAGAATATAGCTCCACAACTGTGATACCACCTTACGCAACTGTTTTTGTGGATCAGTATAAAAATCTTGTGATTTCTTTACAGGGATAGTTTTTGCTGTTGAGGATTCGGCGAGATAACAGCTTCTACTACCATATCCTCTACTGCCTCAAATCCATGAGGTTCTTTTGAGTCGTATTTTATACTTTCTCCTGTTTTAAGAATTTCATAATTCTCCAAACTGCCTATAAAAAACTTTCCTGAACCTTTTGCTACCGTGGTAACAACTTCCGAAGGCGAAGTATGGAGGGAAATTTTCTGCCCTTTTTTTAGGTAAAAATGAATAATAAGAAGATTCGGAGATTCAACAACTCTCTCTGTAAAAGGTCTCTTTTCATTAAACTTTTTCTCATCAAATTTTATAATGGTAGCCATTTTATCCTCCTTTTATCTTTATAAAAATCATCTCTTAAAAAGAATTTTAAACCTATATTAAATATTCCACAATGATATAATTTTTTTTATGTTAAGAATTTGAAGGAATTTAAGATCATGAATAAACAGTATATAAAAAATTTATTACTCAATAATAAGAAAAATTTAAAAAAATACGGAGTTAAAAAAATAGGTATTTTTGGCTCTTCTGTTAGAAACGAATTGAATAAGAATAGTGATATTGATATAGTTGTAGAATTCGAAAAAGGAAAAGCTACAATGAAAAATTTTGTAGAATTAACTGAGTTTTTAGAAAACCTTTTCAATAGAAAAGTTGATGTTCTAACACCTGAAGGAATAAATAATATCAGAATAAAATACATTAAAGATAAAATAAAAAAAGAAATCGAGTATGTCTAAAAGAACAGATAAAGAGTTTATTTTAGATATGTATATTGCTTGTAATAGAATTATAAATTATGTAGCAGATTTAAAATATGAAAATTTCATTAACTGATTATAAAACTCAAGATGCGATTATCAGAAATATTGAAATATTAGGTGAAGCATCTAAAAAAGTATCCAAAAGTTATAAAGAAAAATATTTAAATATAGAATGGAGTATCATAGCTAAAACCAGAGATAAATTGATACATGATTACTTTGGAATTGATTTGGATGTAATTTGGGATATTGCTAAAAAAGATATACCAGAACTAAAAATAAAATTACACACAATAATTAAAAATGAAGGCTGGGAAAAAGATTTAGATATTTGAAATATTTTAGATGTGGGAGAGGGGTTTCCCCCAAAGCCTCCCACAGTTTTATTGAGTAGTTTCTAACTGTTGGTAAAGTTTCTTTTCCTCTTCGATAAGAATATCTGCTAAAAAGTTATAAGCCTCTTCCCAAGCTTTTAATACTTCTTCATCAGGATTGAGAACTTCTTTAATAGCCGTTATTAAAGCATCTCCTACCATAGGATAATGTTCTGGCTGAACATTTGTTTCAACGTGTTTTTTAGCCATTGTATCGATAGCCTTTCCTAATGCTTCAAGATTATCCACATTAGAAGAATATGCAATAATTGCATTTGCAAGGATTTTATACTGTTCTTTCGGTGCATTTTTGAACAGTTCCTTAGTCTCAGGATAACGGCTAAAAAGGATTTCATACATCCTTGTTGTAACTTCTTCGCCCTTTTCCCTTAAAAGTGGTGCAGTGGACTTAACGATCTGAATTGTTTCTGGCTTTAACATATTACGCCTCCTCACAGTTTGATATTTAGTTTATTTTCTAATTCTTTTTCTATTTTTTGTAATGTTGTGTTTGCAAAAAGTTTATGGATCTTTTCCCTTTCTTTAGCCCACTTGCTATGTATTGCACAAGGTTCACTGTCTGAACACTCTTTAAATCCAAGAACACATTCTGTAAAAAATGCATTTCCATCTATTGCTTCAATAATATCAAGCAATTTTATATCCTTAGGTTTTTTTGCTAATCTTACACCACCTTTAGGGCCTCTGTAAGATTCTAATAATCCTTGCTTAACAAGCTTCTGCAAAATTTTAGACAAAAAATAAAAAGATAGATCTAACTCTTTCGCTATTTCATTTATAGAAATAAAGTCATCACTTTTTTTCTTAACGATATAAATCATCGCTCTTATTGCGTCTTTACACGCCATAGATAACATGGATTTACTCCTTTATGAACTGTGCTAAATATCCTGCTGTTACAGCATCCATTGTATTAATATGATTTATGATCCAAGGTAAAAATTCACCTTCTAAATAGGCTTTTATAAGATTGATATCTTTAGTTTTTTCCCATTCTTTTTCCAGTCTTGATAACTGCTGAAGAATCATGTCATGTTCACTTATATGAATGGGATATGCAAAGAAATTATATTTTTCCATTTGAGCCTGTTCATAAGCAAAATGTTCCTGAACATCCTTTATAAATTCCTTAAAAAGTTTATCTACTTTATCAACATCTTTTTCTTCAATTGCCTGATACAATTCATTTATCACTTCAGCTTCTTTATTGTGTATTTCATTCATTTTATTAAGTGCCACCTGTGGTAACTGCTCTGTGATTAACATTTTAAGCACCTCCAATTATTTAAGACTTGAAAGTCTTAAATATAAGATAAAGGATATTAGCTTTTGCTAATATGATTATTATCAGTATAAACGATTATTTTATATAATATCAATGAACTTTGTACGGAGGCATTAAAGTTGAAACCGAATCCAATACTGCTTGAAATTTTTAAAAATAGATTTTCTTCAATATCAGATGAGATGGGTGTTGTTTTACAAAGGACAGCATTCTCGCCGAACATAAAAGAAAGAAAAGATTTTTCTTGTGCTATTTTTGATGAAAATGGAGACATAATCTCTCAGGCTGCTCATATTCCTGTCCATTTAGGTTCCATGGAAATGTCAGTAAAATCTGTTATACAGAATGTAGATCTAAACGAAGGAGATATGGCAATTCTGAATGATCCATATAAAGGTGGAACACATCTTCCAGATATAACAATAGTGGCACCTGTATTTTTTGATTCTGATAAACCTGTATTTTATGTTGCAAATAGAGCTCATCATTCGGATATTGGAGGGATGTCGGCAGGATCGATGCCTTTATCAAATTCAATTTTTCAGGAAGGGTTAATCTTTCCTCCTTTAAAATTTGTAGAAAATGGAGAAATAGATCAAAAGTTGTTAGAGTTTATTAAATCTAATGTCAGGACACCTGAAGAAAGAGAAGGTGACTTCTCTGCACAGATAATGGCAAACATAAAAGGTATTGACCGTTTAAAAGAGGTAATTCATAAGTATGGTATAGAAACAGTAAAATTTTATAGCAAACAGATGAAACTATACTCTGAAAAATTGATGAGAAAAAGGATTTCGGAAATTCCCAACGGAATTTATCAGTTTGAAGACTATTTAGAAAATGGAGAACAGGATATAAAGATAAGCGTGTCTATACATATAAAAGGTGATGAGGCAATTATTGATTTCTCTAAATCTGATAAACAGGTTGATAACAATTTAAATGCTGTAAAATCCATAACAACATCAGCAGTGTTTTATGTATTTAACGCTTTAATAAATAAAAATATTCCTATAAATTCAGGCTGTCTAAAACCTATAACGATAAAAACAAAAAAAGGAACAATAGTAGATGCCCAATTTCCTGCTCCTGTTTCTGCTGGCAATGTGGAAACTTCACAAAGAATTGTTGATGTTCTTTTAGGTGCTTTATCAAAAGCTCTGCCAGATTTTATTCCTGCGGCAAGTCAGGGAACGATGAATAACCTCTTAATCGGTGGAATTGATGAAAATACAGGTAAACCGTTTTCTTATTATGAAACGATAGGAGGAGGAATGGGAGCGAGCCCATTTCAAGATGGAGAAAGTGCTGTTCATTCACATATGACAAATACATTGAACACACCTATTGAGGCGGTAGAGTACGAATATCCATTTTTAGTAACGGAGTATTCAATAAGGAAAAATTCAGGAGGAAAAGGTATATATAAAGGTGGAGATGGAATAGTCAGGGAGATAAAACTTTTATCTAAAGCAGAAGTTACCGTAATCTCAGAAAGAAGAAGAATTCCACCGTATGGACTGTTCGGTGGTGAGCCTGCTATGACTGGTAAAAATTATGTTATTAAAAAAGGCAAAAAAATTAAAAAATCTGGAAAATTTCAGGAAATCTTAAAAAAAGGAGATAAAATCCGAATAGAAACACCAGGAGGTGGGGGATTTGGATATGATCTGAAAAAATAAACTTTTTAATGCTTGCTAAAGAATTTCTTATCAAGTTTTTCTAAAAGATTTACGCCAAATAAAATGACAGGTATAGACAAAATCAGTAATATAAATAATAATAAATAATATTCAGTCATCGTCATTTTTGTGTCCTCCTTTTCGTATAAAAAACATTCCACTTATTACTACTATAATGTAAGCCAATATAGAGATTATAACAACATAAGGATTAAAACTACCATGTGTCAAGGGTTGTATTATTGAGAATACAATAATCGCCACGCCTATATTTAACAAATGTTTTCCAAATTCTTTTAAATCTTCTCTTTCCATTAAAACTTCCCTATCAATACTGAACGTATTTTCTCAGCACCCATCCGATTACGATTTTTTTCTTCGTTCTGCTGTAGTAAGAAACCTTGATCCATCTTCCTCTTCTTTCTCCTAAAATTGTTACCACATATCCTCGTGGAATAACCGCAAGGATAGTAGAACTTGAGTTTGGTTTTGCACGTAGATTTAATTTTGCAGCTATTACTATTCCTTTTCTTTTAACTTTTTTAGATTTCTTAATTTCTTTTTTTCTAACTTTTTCATAATAACTTGAAACTTTGGAAGCCTGCGATTGATATTTTCTTACAACTTTCTTAGGCTTTGGTTTTGGTTTTTGGATTTTAGGTTTTTCCATATTAAGAATTTGTTCAATTTCATAGCTGGACTTAGTTTCAGCAGTAGTTTTTTTTGCCACATGTTTAGGCTTTTCAACAGGTTTTTGGTAACTTAATTTTGATTTTCTACCCTTTGGTTCTATAGATGTTAGATCTTTTCTTTCAATCCAACCTTTTATTCCAGGAGGAGTTATTTTTACTTTGTAATAATCATTTGTTAAAGATTCTGGAACAACTTTTGTGTTTTTAGAAACTTGAGTTATTTTTGTTCCAGTCGGAGATAAACGCAGAGCTGTAGATCTTTTTGTCCATAAGCGTTTTTGAAGCGATTTTTTTAGCTCTCTTAGATTTTCTGCTTTCACATATCCCATACAGGCTTTTTTACATCTAACAGTGGAGTTTTGAGAAAGCTCTATGTAGTAATACGAATGATTTCCTATTGTTATTTTTGCTTTAGGTTGAAGTTCATACCCTTCTTTTAAAATTCCTATTTCTTCATTCAAGAAAGGAGAAACATAAATTACAGTATTCGGAAGTGTGACAAATGTTTTATCAACCATTTCATAATTTATTTCACTTAAAGAATCTTCATTTATCCATCCGTTTCCATAAACCGACTTAACATAATATTTTTTTAGATAAGGAACGTAATATTCAGATTCAAAAGCCACACCTTCAGGTAATTTTTCAGCTCCTGAACCATCTATTTTTCTATATAAATATCCTCTGTTAGACGTCAGAATAAAGAATTTTTTAATCTTTTCTATTTTTGCCACATTATCAGTTTTTATCCAGCCTTTATACTTTTTGTAATGGATATATGCAAGTTTTTTATCTTTTGTGAACAGGATTGAATTTTTGTCTAATATTATTCCAGCAGGAATAACACCTTTTCTAAGCATTAGCTTTGGTGATTTGTAATAAATTGTATTTTTGAAAATTATCACAGGAGATTTTGGAATATATAAAGGTTCTATTTCACCAGAAATCAGTTTTACCTTTTTGCCTGTTTCTGGAATAATTATTTCATTTCTAATAACGTCAACAGAAACAAATGTTCCTTTGGGCAAAATTGCTTCTCTTCCATCTTTAAATTTAACTTTAACTTTTGTTGCAGTTATGAAGGGATAAAAACCTTCTGTAACTTTTAAGATCCTGATTGTTGCATCGTTACTACCGGCAGCGATATATTTATCGTCAGGTGAGAACTGAACTGTGTTTACAAATGATAAAAACTTATCGAATTTTTTTAGCTTTCTTCCTGACTGAACATCCCACAAGACAACTGTATTATTCCAGTGGGCAGAAACTAAAAATTTCCCATCATGGGAAAAAGCAACTGCATTTACAAAAAGTTCATTACCTTTTAATGTTTTTAATAATTTCCCTGTCTGAACATTCCATATTTTTATGGTACTATCCCAACTACCAGAAGTAACTAATCTACCATCAGGACTGAATGCTACACTTTTAACACTATCTTTATGACCCTGCAATATATGAATGGCTTTCCCTGTATAAACATCCCAGATAATCACTGTTGTATCATTACTTCCTGAGGCAAGAAGTTTACCATCAGGGCTGAACGCTACAGAATTTATTGCGTCTGTATGACCTTCAAAGGTTTTAAAAATTTCACCTAATTCATAATCAAATAAAAAAACTTTCTTATCTGTTCCACCTGCTGCTATGATTCTGTCTGTTGGAGAAAATGCCACAGAATTAATGTAAGAAAATCCACCTTCAATAGTGAGTAAAGGTTCTTTCAGGTTTGTTTTCCATATATTTATAGATCCATCCCAGCTCGCAGAAGCAATAAATATATTATCTTTAGTTATGTCAACAGACATAACATAATCACCGTGTCCTTCTAATTTTTTAAGTTGTTTACCTCTTCTAATATCCCATATTCTAACTGTCCTATCGCTACTACCTGATATTAACTTTCTTCCAGTTGAAAAATATTTAATAGAGTTTACGCTGTCTTCATGTCCTTCTAATTTTTTAACCTGTTCTAATTCTGGATTTATTGTCTGTTTTTGGATATCTGGAAATTTTTCATCACCTTTAAAGGCAACTTCCATACCTAAATTATCAGGGATCTTTAAAACATTATACCTGTGGACAGGTTCTTCTTTTGGCTCTTCCAATGTCTTTTTTAAAATCCCACACGAATTTAAGAAAAATAAAGATGGAATTATCAGTAAAGATAATAACTTTTTCATACTTACCCTCACCTTTTATAGAATAAAATTATTATATCTCACAACATGCCATAAAATTTTATAAATTTGGGTGATAGAATATTTAAATAAAAATTTCATAGATGGAGATCGTTAATGAATGAAACAGTGGAACTGATTTTGACTGTTGTGATATTTGGTATTGCAGCGCTAATTATAGTTGGTTTGATGGTTATGTGGTCAAAGAATAATACCGTCGTTGATGAAAGGGATAAAAAGTATTACCATAATAATGAAGAGGAAAAGAAAGATCATTAACCTATTTTTAATTTTTTTCATAAACCTATAAATAGTTATAATTTTAAAGCAGTTAATACACCGTCTCTAAGAGGAATTAATGTTGAAAAGAATTTTGGATTATTAAACATATACTCATTAAATTCTTTTATTGCTTGAGTTGTTAAATCTGGATTCTCATCGATAACTTTTCCATGCCATAGAGTGTTATCAGCTATAATCAGTGCATTTTTGTTTATATTTGGCATTAAAATTTCCACTGCTTCTTTATATTTTTTCTTTTCATGATCTAAAAATAAAATGTCTATATTTTTATACTTTCTGGCTATATCTACACCGTTTCCTACGTGAAATTCTGCTTTATCTAAGATACCACCTTCTTTAAAAAATCTTTTAGCAATCTGGATATTTTCTTCTCGATAATCTGTTAATACAACTTTTCCATCAGTCAAAGCCTTTGCAAACCAGTAACCTGAATATCCAAAACCTGAACCAACTTCAACAATTAGCTTAGGTTGTTTAATCTTGGTTATTAAATAAAGATATCTTCCTACAAGTCTGTCAACAATCGGAAAATTAAGTTTGTGGCCTAATTCTTCCATTTTCAAAAGAACTGGATCTTCAATACTAGCAAGATTATAAAGGTATTCCTCTATTTTGGGATTTGTTATAAATTCCATTTAAACCTCGTTTAACTTTTCATTTTAGTTTTAAATATAATTGATAACTAAATCCAAAAAATATGAGGAAAATTATATGGAAAACTTATCTGAAATCCTTAAAAATAAAGCAGTTTATATAAACAGTTTTAAATCAAAAAATATAAAAGATGAATTTATTATAGAATTATGCGAATTTTTGCAAGATTTAAATATTTTGATAGAGCAGGATATAGACAAAGCATTGGAAATTCTGTGGTATTTTGTTCAT
>JALVEZ010000186.1 GCA_027030405.1 Hydrogenothermaceae bacterium
CATCTTCTAAAACAACAACACCTTTTTCTTTACATATTTGATTAATAGGATCCATATCTGCCGTTTGTCCGTAAAGGTGAACGGGAATAACAGCTTTTGGATTGTATTTTTCGATTGCTTCTTCAAGGTATTTGGGATCCATTGTGTAGCTTTCGTCTATATCAATAACAACAGGTTTTGCTCCTGCAAGGATTGCCGCGTCTATTGTTGCCATAAAACTCATAGATGGAACTATAACCACGTCTCCTTGATTTTCTTTTATACCTAATGCTTTTAATGCTATATAAAGTGTGACCGTCCCACTACAAAGTGTGTGTATGAAAGTTGAACCTATATAATTTGCGAATTCTCTTTTAAATTTATGCGTCCAAGGGCCTCTTGTTATCTGCCCACTTTTCATTATTTCTAAAACTGTTTCTTCTTCCTCTTTTCCGAAAACAGGTTTGATTATAGGTATCATTGCGTTCTCCTTTTATGGTTTAAATTTTACAAATTCATTTAATATATTTAACGCCCTGTATGCGCTTTCAAAAGATGGTGTTTCGACAAACTCTTTAATCATAAGTTCTAATTT
The DNA here is from genome assembly GCA_027030405.1 of Hydrogenothermaceae bacterium. GTDB lineage: Bacteria > Aquificota > Aquificia > Aquificales > Hydrogenothermaceae > JALSSE01. Next base: position 575 of record JALVEZ010000186.1, read on the forward strand.
ATCAACATTGTCTTTTTCTTTAACCGTTCCGTCTGGATATATAATTTTGTCTTCAACAAAATCAAAAATGATTTTTCCTTTGTCTGTTTCTAAAATCCATTCTCTTCTTAAATTTAGAGAATTCCATGCAACCTGAAGATCGATATGGGTGGTTTTAGAATCTGCATTTACTTTTACTAAATGCATTTCACCTTCTTTTATATCTTCAACATTGTTTATTTTAAATTCACCTGCAAGGTAGTGGAATATATAAAGGTCATGCCATGCAAGATCAAAAAACGGATTTATATATCCGCTTCTGAGGTTAAGTCTGTATGCTTCTATATTTGAAATATTTATATCTTTTTCAAAATTTCTTATACAGTTTGAACGAAGTTCTATTTCTGAAACTCCTAAAACTGCGTTGTTCTTTTTTGCCAATTGAATAGCTTCATACAGATCAATTGGTTCTAACGCAGGTGGTTTTTCCACCATTGTGTTTATTCCTCTTTTGAGAGCCTTTTCTGCTATTGGGATATGTGATGTCGGTGCTGTGGCAACAAATAATGTCTGAATATCTTCTCTTTCAAGGGCTTCATCTAAATCCTGATATTTAATGAACTCATCGGAATATTTATCAAGCTGTTCTTTTTCTTTGTCTATTAGAACTGTTTCATATCCAAGATCTTTGAACTTATTAATATACTTTGATCCCATATTTCCGATACCGACAATGGCTACTTTCAAAATATTGCTCCTTTATGTGTGATTTATAATTAAATATAAGTTTCGAATTATTAAAAGAAAAGTTAAGGTTAGTCTATGAGTCCATACTCTTTTAAAACTTCTTTTAGCTGTTTTTTATGCTCTTTGCTCATATAGTAAAGAGGAAGTCTGAGTTCTAATTCTGAAATTAATCCCATCATATGAGCTGCTGTTTTAACGGGAATTGGATTTGTTTCTATGAATAAAGTTTTGAATAATTTCCAGTATTTGTTATGTATTTTTAAAGCTTCGTCGAATCTTCCTTCTAAAGCGTGGTTGCACATCTCTGCTATCTGTTTTGGAATGATATTATTCGCCACAGAGATAACGCCTTTTGCACCTACAGACATCATAGGTATTGTTAAAGCATCGTCTCCTGAGAGGATTACTACATCTTCATTTGTCAGAGATATGGTCTCAGAAACCCTTGCAACGTTTCCAGTAGCTTCTTTTAGTCCTATTATATTTGGATAGTCGCTGTACAGTCTTGCAAATGTTTCAGGAAGCATATCTGTTCCTGTTCTTGAAGGAATGTTGTATAAAATGAGAGGGATATTCGTTTCTTCTGCTATTGCTTTGAAATGTTGATAAATTCCTTCCTGTGTAGGTTTATTATAATAAGGTACGATCTGCAACGAACCATCTGCCCCTACTTTTTCAGCGAAAGCAGTTAAGGCAACGGCTTCATGGGTAGCATTTGCACCTGTTCCTGCTATCACAGGTATCCTTTTGTCTGCATATTCTACGGCAAGTTCGATTAATGTTTCGTGTTCAGTATATG
>JALVEZ010000187.1 GCA_027030405.1 Hydrogenothermaceae bacterium
AGAGTCTTTATATCCCATATAGTTCAGATAAAACTTATGGACTTGCCGAAAGATGTTATCCAAAAACCTTCTTTATATCCCATATAGTTCAGATAAAACTTATTACAGAATTATCGTTTATAACGAGTTTATAACACTTTATATCCCATATAGTTCAGATAAAACCCGTAAAATAATAGTAATAAAAAAATTTAAAATAAGCAAGTAGTTTAGCTACTTTCTGAAGATTTTTAGAAAATTAAAAATCCTCGCAAAAGGTATAAATTTGCATTGACCCTCCAGTAATGCAATTATATTTATTAGCATAACCTAATAATCCTTGATACTCAAGACTCAAAAATCTGAGTATAACAGACTCAGAATGCATTATGACATGGAAGGCAAAACGAACTTCCTATAAAAAAATTAAATTAACCATATTCAATTGCCAAGTATCCAATTAAATCCATTTAATCTATCAATAAAGATAGATTTTTATTATATAAAAATCAACATTTCATATCATAACTTATAAAAATTTCATATCATAACTTATAAAAAGTTATCCATATAGCTTTTTTCTATTCCTAAAACCTTTTTTTTTATATTCTTAGGATTTTTCACTTCATAAACATAAACGCTATCCTCTTTTCTATTCAGCACATCATTTACTTCTGACATACACTGGGCAAGTTTTCCTTCTGATATTTCCCCTTCAAAGGTAGAAAGCTGTGACCAGTAGAGATATTTCTTTAAAATTTTTCTGACTTTGTTCAATCTTTTATCATCCGTTATGTCATAAGTAACTATTACAAACATCTCACCACCACGCTTTAAATGGTTGATAAATTTCATCACCGATGAAATGTTTTATCAATTTGTAACATTCTAACCTTATCAACTGTCTGTAAGACACTTTTCTTTTTAGTTTTCGGTGTTTTATTGTTTTGGCAAGTCTTTCTTCATAAGCTTTTAGAAACTTTTTTCTTCCATTTTCGTTTAAATATGCATAGTTCAGGTCTTTATCAAAATCTTTGATTGTTATCTGACCTGTATTTATCAACGAAAAGATTAAAGGATCAATGATGAATGGCTTGAAAATCTCTGCAAGATCCAGAGAAAGAGAAAATCTTTTTTCCTGTGGCGAGTGAAGATAGCTGATTGTTGGGTCAAGCTGGGTTCTGTAAATTTCTGTTAAAACTGTATTATACATTATAGAGTTTCCAAAGCTGATTAATGCATTTATTGGATTATCAGGTGGTCTTTTTTCTCTTTTTTCCATCTTAAAATCTTCATTTTTAATAATTTTATTAAAAAGCTGATAATATCTGTCTCTAATATTTCCCTCTATTGCCATTAATTCTTCAGATATTTTTGTCTCAAAAATTTTAGGTAAAAGTTCTTGTTCTATGCCTTCGTAGTCTTTGGGATTTATCCTATTTTTTCTTAAATTTCTTAAAATATGATGAACTGCTCCTTCTATAAAAGAAATTGCTAAATACTGCCTTTTATCACTATCTAAATAGTGTCTAACCTGCTCAACCAAAAGAGAACCTGAAACATTTTTCTTTCTTGGCAAAAAACTTCCCGAATAAAAGCCGTAATAGTTAAAAAAGTGAATTGGAATATCATACTGGGAAAGGTAGTTTAGAGCTTTTGTGTTTATATCAAGCTCACCAAATACATAAATTGCGTCAATGTCATTAATAGGAAGGGCTTTTTTTATTGTTTGATCTTCCTGCTGTGTTTCAAAATACAGTGTATTTTCTTTTCTCCTAAGCCTTCCATTTGAGTTAATATAAAATCTGCGTGCCATGGTAATTATCCTTTTCCTATAAAATTACAGGCATTTTTGTCATATTTAAATATCATTTCTTTTAAAAAATAATTAAATTCCTCAATTTTTGATAAATCTTTCTTAAATTCAAAACTTTTTAAGAACTGTTCATAGTATTCTATTTTTTCCTCAATAAACTGGTTTAACTCTTCAACCCTTGGATATAAGTCTAATTCTTTTTTTTGTTTTTTTATTATCAACAAATTGTTTATTGCATTTCTAACACTTCCTTCAATTTTTACTTGATTAAAAAGTTCTTCAAATTTAATCGGTGGGACTGTTTTATTTTTTTCAATCCAGATTAAAGAGAGAATAGGACGGATAACATAAAAATATTTTTTGATTTTAACCTGATTTGTTTTCAGGTAAGTTCTATAATTTGTTTTTGCCATATTGAGGTAGTGATACATCATTGCTTTTGGATTAAAGGAAAGGTTTGCAAGTTCTTTTATCTTTTCAAAAAACTCTTCATCTTTTTTATAAACTATAGAAGAATTCAGCCATTCGATAATAGATGGATTTGATTTCCTAAGTAAAAATAATGCTTTTTTTAAATTCCAGCCTGAAAAATCTAAAGGGTCTTCAGTGATTTCTATTGTGTCTTTTTGTGGCAATATGGATAAGTAAAAATCAAGCTTATTTACATAGATAAACCTGATGTCATAATCACTATCAGGAGACTCAAATCCCCATGCTCTACTCCCTGACTCACAGGCATAAAGAATTGTGATGTTATTTTCTTTTTCTACTTCTTCTAACTTCTTTAATATTTCATCCATAACAAAACTCATAATATGCACATTTTTTACAGTAGGGTGCGTTTATAACAGGTGGTGGTTTTTCTTGCTTTAAAATCTTATCAATTTCTACTAATGCTTTTTCTATCTCTTTTTCATACTCAGGAGTTAGTTCTATGGACTCTCTTTTCCTTTGTTTAGGATAGTTTATTATGCCTTTTTTGTTTATTCCAAGTTTTTTCAGATAGTAAAGATAATAAAGAATTTGCATTTTATCAGCTTCTGCCATCTTGTCAGAGTATTTAACCTCGCGAATATTGAGGCTATCAACAATGTCTATTGAAATCAGATTATCTATTAGAACTTCCTTTGGTTTATCCCTTTTATAACTAGTTTCATGGAGTAATGCTCCCATCAGAACTTTATCAAACTTATCTTCCATCCCAATATTCCTATCAAAAAGCCAGAGCTTTCTGGGACAGATAAAGTAATAATTAACCTTTATCCCGTTGGTTTTAAGCTCTTCGAAGTTTATTTCTGGTTGCATACTATTTTTCCTTTTCACAATTTTTCCTTTTCACAAGTAAATTTTATCTTACTTTTTCCTTTTTAAAAGGAAATTAATATAAATTCATATAAAAATCTCTTCATCAAACTGATATTTCTCAAGTGTTTTTTTGTCTATCCTTATTCCAAGTTCATCATCATAAACAAAATATTTAGCAAGTAAGTATATGTTTAAATTTTGATCTAAAATTTCATAAGGATTTTTGTCTTTAACCTCTTCATTTAAAACCCAGTAAACAGGAATTGGAGCTTTTAAATCGTTTATCTTTTTTAAGATTTCTATTTTCTTAAATCTTCTTTCTTCTTTATTTTCAATGTCTTTTAGATTTTTGTACTCATCTAACAGTTTTTTAACTTTTTCTTTAAATCTATGAGGAATAGCCTCAAAAGTAAAAGTATCTCTGAAAATTTCTTGGGCTTCTTTTTTAAAGAGATATTCCCAGTTTGAGTTAAGAACTTTTTCTACTTCTTTCCATCTTTCAAAATATTTTGAGTTAAGCTCCTCTAATTTTTCTCTTGAGTATAAAATTTCAACAATTTTTCTTTTTTCTTCCGACAAGAGATAGCCTTCATTATCTAAATGCTGATTAATGAGCTTTAAACTTTCTTCTCTTAAAGCCTTTTCGTAGACATGAGATACTCTTTTTTCATCTACTTGAGAAAGAATATAAACATTTGGCTCTTTTCCTTTATAATCCTCTTTTCTATGTCTCCATACTCTTCCCATTCTCTGTATTAAGCTGTCAGCAGGTGCAGCTTCTGTAAATAAAACATCAAAGTCTATATCAAGAGAAGCTTCTACAAGCTGTGTTGATATCCATATTTTGCCTTTTGATGTTTTATAATCTTTTTTTATCTTATCTTCTTTATCTTTTCTTGTTTCCCAGATAAAACGGCTGTGTAGGAGATTTTTATCTTTGTAATTTAGTTTTTGATATACCTCTTGTGCAATGCTTACAGTGTTTACTAAAACAAGAACATTTTTTCCGCTTTCTGCTATTTTTACGATATCTTCTAATGTTTCAAAAATGTTTTTTTCTAATATTTTTACTTTGTGTCTTTTGGTGTTATCTATCGTATCAGGGTCGTTAGTTTTTACTTCAAAGCCAAGTTTTTCAAACTCTTCTTTTATTATTTGGGGAAGTGTAGCAGTTATTATTAGATACCTTGCTCCGAGTTTTGTTGTTTCTTTTACCTGCCTTAAGATGGGGACTATCTGAGCAGGGTCAAAACCTTGAATTTCGTCAATAACAATATCACAGTAGGATAAAGTAGCGTAGATTTTCTCATAGGTTGGATATTTAAAAACTGCTGTAAATAGCTGGTCTGCTGTTGATATAGTGATAGGTTTTGATAGATTTTTAGTATTGTCGTAATCCCTTAAAACTGTAAAGTCTTCCTTTTCTGCATTTTCAAAAACATAAAACAGACTTGTTGAATGCAGGAGTCCAACCTTATCATTGCCAAAAATCTCCTTCATCGTTTCAAACATTGCGTTTGTGGAAGTTCTGTTTGGCAGGACATAAAACATTTTCCTTTTCGACCAGATAGCTGCAAGTCCTGTTTTACCAAGTCCTGTATCTGCAACTAAGACAAGATTTTCTTTATCTTTAAACTTTTCTTGAAAGGGTCTTAGTTTTTGAGGTTTTTTATTGTCTTCAAGATCCTTTAAAAATAGTTTTTCTCTATTTTCTTTTATAGGTTCTTCTTCTATTACTAACTCTTCTCCTGACGCTGAATGGTCTATTCTAATAAGAAGTCCTGCTATTTTGATAAGGGTTTTTATAAAATCATCATCAGCTTTTAGTCTGTTATTTAGTCCTTCAATAGTTGCTATATTGTCAACTATATAATCAAGATGATTTTTGTAAAAATCTTTTGTTTCTTCTGATAAGCTTGTTATTCCTAAATGGGAGAAAAAGTTAGAAATGTGTTCTTCTATCTCACTGATTAGCAGATCTATTCCAGAATAATTTAAAAACTCTCTTCCTCTGGCGTGGTGGTTGATTATAGAGTAGATGACGAAAGATAATTCCTCAAAAGAAAATTCATTTTCAAGTTTTCTAAGAAATAGAGGAGACAAATATTGGTGAGGAATTTTGTCGTCCCTTATTTTCCAATTGCATTTAACAGGTTTTAGCTTAGAATTTACAGGAAGTTTACATTGAAAAAGTCTGTTTAGTTTTCCATAATCGTGATACTCAATAGCCACCTTCAAAAGCTCTTTTTCTTCATCTGTTAAAAGATTAGGATAATATCGATTAAATATATCAAATTGATAAAGCAAATCCTTAATATGCTCTTCTAAAGTAGTTCCATCCGATTTGGCAAGATGGGTTTGGAGGTAGTTATTCATTTTCTTTACTCTTCTTAAATAGTTTTTATATCCAGTTTAAAATATACTCTCCATCAAAAACATTCACATCCTTAGCTGTCGTTCTTGCTTTTGTATAAACAAGGTTTATAGGTTTATAGCCTGTTATGTTTTTATTTTCATCAACTACTGTATCAAGTGCCATATTAAACAGACTTCCTTTTTGCTTCTTTTCTTTAGTCCAGTTTAGATAAATATTTGTCCAGTCTTGGTATTTGTTTTTATATTTGTTGAAAGGAAGTTCTTCTAAATGTTTTTTTACCGATATATCTATTATCAAATCTTCTTGTCTTCCTAATCTAAAAATTTTTGGAGATTTTTGTATAGCTTTTACAATTTTTTCTTCAAATGGAGATTTTATATGAATTATCCATCTGCATTCGTGGAGTTTTTGAATTGGGATTATGTTTGTTTTTACCTCCTTTTTGGTTTCCAAGATTAGTTGTTCTTTTTCTATAGAAACACTTTTATAGCTTCCCTGAATAGAAAGCCTTGTGTTCTCGTGGTTTATACTTTCATAGTCTGTTATAGCTCTTAAAAATCCGTAAATAGTAGATGGTGGTGGGAGAGGATAACTAAGATATGGATTTCCCACCGTTGGAATTCTAAAATGTGCTGTTTCTTGATATATTTCAAGCCTTATCATTTTTAGTTCTCTTTGAATATTTGTTCTACTATTTCGTTTACTACTTGATTGTAATTAATAAAATCTGCAGTTTTTATTGTTTTTCCTTCAGAATTTGCAAAATTTTCAAGTTCTTGTGCTAATTCTTCTGTGTTTAGATAACCGCCTTCAGACAGTTTTTCTTTTAAAAACTGTTTCATAAGTAGATAGTATTTTGGGGCTATGTAATCAAGGGAAAATGCTGCAAAGAAGGGACTTAAATTTCTCTCCGAACCTTCTATTCTTTTAGCAAGTTCTCCCATTCCTTCTAAAAGCTCTTTTAATCTTCTTTTTCTTTCTTCTTTTTTAAGAACTATTTTTGTTACTTTCTGTCCTTTTTCATTTTCAAAGTAATCAATACTTTCAACAATTTCAGCCCATTTTTGAACCTGTTCATCTGTTATCTTCTTATCAAGTTTTAGAGCTTTGTATATTTTTTTTATTTTTTCTTCTAAAGAGTCATCTTCTTTGATTTTTGTATCAACAGTTGAGATTTCTTGAACTCCAACTCTATTAATCTCTATTCCAAAAGGCATAAGATAAATTCCGTAGAAGTTTTCTTTATTAATGATGTTAGCTTCATCTTCGCCATACAGTTTAGAAATTGCCATATTTGTCATAAATTCCATATCGCCAAAGTAGTTGTTTATAGATATTCCGTTATCTACTAAGAATGTTCCGTATCTTTCATATTTAGGCTTTGCAACCATTGTTCCTGCAAAATCAAACTCTTCACTGTCTATGATTGTTCCTGTTCTCTGGACAACTCCACCTTCTTTTGTAACCATTGGAATAGACCAGCCTTTGTTTTTCTGTAGTGCCGTCCATAATGCTCTTTTATAGGAAACTGGAGAGAAAAAGACTTTTATTCCTTCAGGAGTAGTGATTTTCTTCACTGTAGCTATGTTTCCTATCCCATCTCCCCTGTTTACTACACCTGTTTCAATAACAAAAACACCTGTAAGTTTCATTTTTTATCCTCCGTTTGTTTTTTTGTTTTATGTATTAATTACAATCTTTCTCCTCTAATAGCCTCTTCTTTTTCTGTTTCAATTTTTTCTCCTGGTTTTCTTGTCATAACTGCAAGAGCTATTGTTGTGGCAATGTCCTTGTATGTATCTTTTGTTATCATCTGCAGTAGATTACTATCTATAGGTGCATCGTAGCTAATCATAACCCTTGTTAGCGTTTCCATAAATTGATTAAAAGTTCCTTTTGAAGCGTCTAAAAAAGAATTAGAAAGGGAAATTATCTTATTATTAAAAGTATTCCAATTTATCTCTCCACCTTCTGATAAAGATGAGAAAACTCTTCCCCTTAAAAACTGTCCGTATTCCTTAAAGGCATTATACATATCCATATTTAGTTCCTCCTCTAATTTAAAGTGCATTTTTAAAATGTGGAGCAACATACTTATATAAAACCCTTTTACCGGTGGATTTTTGACATTGTTTTGCCTGAAATTTTCTGCCATTAAGGCAAGTTTTAAAAATCTCCAAACTATTACAATTAGCTTTTGATTATTGACAATAGCGTGAAGAAGTTCTTTCGATAGATTTATTGTCTGGTGGCCTTGTTTATCCTTCACCTGTCCCCAAAGGTTGTTTTTATAGTCTGTGTAAAGTTTGCTCAGTTCATTTTCTAATTTTATTAAGTTTTGAATGATTTCCTCTGTAAGAAGGTAAAAATCTAAATTTGGATTTTGTGGGTCAAGATAAAACTCCAATATTTGTAAGTCTCTAATGTATCCTTCCTTTTTTAGCTGTAGCTTTTCATAATCAATAATTCTTTTTGTTAACTCTCCTATATCTGATATTTTCAATCCTTCGTTTAAATCTTCTAAATCCTGTAAGTTTGGTCTATAAACTGAAATAGCATTTAGTTCATTTCCTAAAAAAGTAAAAGACTGGGTAATTGCGAGGTTAGAAGCAAGACAGTAGGGACATATAAAGATGGACGGTTCTCCAAACCAAAATGCGTTAAATTGTGCCGGTGCAAAGAAAAACGTATCTCTTGTGATTCTTTTTCCTTTATTTGTATAGCAAAAAGAACAGGTTTTTTCTCCTATATCTTTATAAAGTTTATCAACTGCTTTTTGGAAAACATCTTTTCCCCTAACTTTCATATCAGCTTGAAAATTTAAAAGAATGTTGTTGAGTAGATTAACTGTTTTACTCCAGAGAATATCTTCTATTTCTTGCACAGAAAAAGACTTTTCGGGAAAGTTTTTAGATAGAAATTCATAAATTTCTTTGGATAAATCTCTTATAACTTTTTCTAAGTCTTTTTCTTTTTTGACTAAATTTTTAAGATTTATTTTTACAAAAGGTTCTGTTTTCTCTTTAGAAAGTTTTTCAAATTTTTTCTTTGTTTCTTTATCGTCTTTGAACAAGGTATCTGCTACTTTTTCTAAGAAATAATCTCCAGATTTTTGAGAAATTAACTTTAATATTATTAGTTCTAAAATCTCTTCAGGCTTTTTATCTACTTCTATATAAAAATTTCTATCAGTTTTATAATTTTCTTTAAAAAAGTCTAAAATTTTCTTTAACCCGTAAACTCCAAGGTCATATTGAAAGTTTCCTGTTAAGGAATAATTCATGATTGCTCCGTAAAAATATTAATTTCTTTTAAACTATTTATAAATTTTTCTTCCCAAGTATCTAAATTACATACAGTCATATTAAATAAACTGGAAACAGCATCTGCACCAGCAGAGTTTATCTCTGTTATTAACATAAAAGCTCTATTTTGAGGAATTCTTAATAATTTTGAAATTTCTGAATATTTATGAACGTACTGTTGATAGTCCCCTGTTTTAGCTTCAAACCAAAATATTTTATTCTTAATTTTAAAAAGTACATCAAGTTCAAAATTTTTTCCGTTTGGAAGTTTTATTTGTATATTTTGTAAATGATCGTAGTCTACTCCTTCAACAAATCCTTTTTTATTTAAATTATCTTTTATTTTTAATACTAAATAATCTTCTAACCATTTTCCATTTATAAAATTAATAACTAAAGGTTCTCTTAGTGGATCTGCATATAATATATATTTTGGGGATTTAGAATATTTATATTCTTTTAGAAAAGCTATACTATGTAAATTGGATGCAAGTTGACATATATAAGTGATTTTTTCCTCAGGATAATCTTTCATATATATTCTTATTGGGATACCCGTATTTAAACTTTTCTTTAACTTTTTTAGAAAATCTTTTATATATTCATATTTGTCTCCAATAAATTTTGAAATTGTATCTAATGATGTAGATTTTTCTTCAGATGTAATATTTACAATAGAAAAATTTTTCTTTTCTAAAAAGTCTATAATTTCATCTTTTATTTGATAATTGTTTTCATCTATTATTTCTATGTCTTGTTTATTTTCCTGTTTTCCTTCTCCATTAATAGGAAAGTTTTCAATATTATTTTCATGTTCTAATAAAAATTTAGAAATATTTTTTAGTGCTTTCCCAATTTCTTCTAAAGAAGAACCTATGTTTTCTATTTCTTTAATTATTTCTTTTTTCATTTACCTTCTCCTAAAGTTTCTAAATAATTCATCCTAAAACCTCCACCATGCCGAAGCCCTGGCCTGTTCGATTGCCTATGCCGATTTTGTAGAGGATTTCTAAGTCTTTCGGGTGTCCTGAAAGTTTAAATATCCCTGAGTTTCCTGTCAGATACATTACAGGTTTTCCTGTTTTTTCTCTAAATGCTTTTAGGGTGTGTTTTACTACCTGTTTGTTCATTTTTATTGGTTCAAATTTGAGAGGTTCTTCTAAACCTTTTCCTTTTATGTGAGGAGATTTTAGTATTCTGTCAGTTATTTCATTTAGATGGTATTCAAACTTTTCATCTAAGAATAAAACAGGATTATCATTTTCATCTTCTATAATTATAGGGGAGTTTGTTTTAAATATGATGGTGTTAGATCTTATAGGTCTTTCGTTTAGAGAGGATACCTTTTTGATTTCCCATACTATTTTTTCACCATCAACAAGCATATTTTTATCTGAGCTAAAATCAAAAGTGTGTAGTCTTTTTAGACCATTAAAAAGGCTTATTAGAAAGCGATAATCTAAAGCTGAAACAAATAATGATAAATAGCCTTCTTCTATTTCTAAAACAGTGTCTTCAATAGTAAACTTTTCATCTATCTGGGTTTTTGCCTTTGTAGTTTTTTTATTCAGAGGCAAAACAAGGTTAAAGCTAAAAGGTTTCGTGATTTTACTTTTATAAAGGAATTCTTTGTAATCTTTATCTGATTTTTTCAGAGCTTCTTTAAAAAGAGAAACAACCCTGTGCCTGTATAAAATAGGAATTTTATTAGCTTTAATTAGAATTCTAATTCTCATAGTTCCCCCGTTTCAATATATTTTATTTATATAAACGCAAAAATTTTTAAAAATCTGACATCTACTCTAAAATCCCATATCCTAAGGATGTTTTTGCTCCTATACCTATATTTTCGAGTGCTTCTTTTAGGTCATCTTTTAAATTTCCATCGTAAGCACTTGTATTTTTAAAATAAAAATTGAACTCTGTATTTTCCGAAATTGCTAAAAATGTTATTGGAGTTGGATTTTGCCAGTCTGCTGGTGGTTGAGGTTCTTTTTCATTTTGATAGTAGTCTGGATAATGAACATTCATAATATCTACATCAAAACCTTTAAATTTTGTAGGATAAGCATCTAAAATTATGAGATTTCCCTTTTGTTGTTGATTTCCAAAAATTTGAACGATTTTTTCAATTTTTCCTTGGGAAATGGAATTTACAAAATCTATAAGGTCCTGTTTTTTTATTTCTAATTCTTCCTTTGATAAATCTTTATCTATTTCTTTAAATTTTTTATTAAAATTTCCATTTTGTATGTTTTCTATAAGTTTTTCCTTTTGCTGGTTAAACTTATCTGATTGGTAGTTTTCTATTAAATTTTCTACAACTAAATATTTAAAACTGTCCCAATCCACTAATTCCCAAATCTTATAAGCTCTTAGGATTCCCTTTATAGCAGACGCTGGTATATAAGGAACTCCATAAATATGGTGAAGTTTTATTGATGTTTCCAAAACAGAATCTACACCAAGTCCTACTATAAGCCTTGATGACGTTTTTAGGGAAAAATATTTATCAGAAATAAAATTTTGTATATTATTAATATTTTCGATATATTGGTTAATCTGTGGATAAACTCTTTTTTTTAAAATATTACGATATTTTTCAATTCCATTTTTTAAATTAATTACAAATTGTTTTTCATATTCCTTTCCTGAAATCTTATATTTTTTGCTTTTTTCATTAATTTCAAAAGTTTTCCTAATAGCAATACTAAAAACTTTATCATCTTTTATTAAAGGCAAATAAGAAACAGTTTTTACTAAACTGATATCATTTATTTTAGAAATGTTTTTATCCTCAAATTCCAAAAAATCAAGATATTTATTTAATAAGAGGGATACATTCTCTATCTGCCAACTAAAGTTGGAAAGGGCTGTTTTTGTATCTTTTAAAATAACTGATGATAATGTCTTAGCCATTTTAATCTCCCTTTTTCAGCATTGCTTCCGAAAATCTCTTCAGCCAGTTTAAAAGCCTTAGAGTCTCTTCTGTTGCGAACATGTATTTTTCTGTTTCTGCTTCTAAAATGATTGGGTTTAAGATTTTAGCTATGTTCTCTTTATTTTTTAGTTTTTCTAAATTGTTAAACCATTCTTCTTTAAATTCACCTTTAACTACTTTTAAATCTGTTTCATTAAAAAGCCAGTTTGATATGATTGCAATTGCGAATAAGTGTTGTTCTTTCCCTTTTGAAAACAAAAAAGAAAGGATATTTCCAAGTCCATTAGTCAGTATTAAGGTTGGAAGTCTTCCAATTAGAGAAGAAAAATCTTTTTCATAAGATTTTCCACTAACTTCTTTTATTTTATTAAAGGCATAATTTGCTCTTTTTTGTTCAAGAGTTTTATTACTCATTTTTTCCCTCCAATATAGAAACCTTCGTAAATCCTCTTCCTAAGGTTTCATCTCCGCCAAATTGGAAAATTTTGTTGTCCATGAAATTTGTAATTTTTTCTATATTCTTAGAGTTTTCTGTTCGTGAAAATATCAGATTATAAAAAACAGTTTCAGCAGGAACTAATTCTTCATACCATAAAGCTCCTTCTTTTACTGTTCCTGTAGTCTGGTCAATTCGCGTCCTTGCATTTACTTCTGTATGATTTTTCACAAAATATCGAAAACTATCATTTGGCAAAACTGCTATTTTTTTTGTATCGATATCCAGACCTAATTTATCAAAGCTATTTTTAAGGTCATTATCTATAGATACTTCAAAACTTAGTTCTTCTAAAACGAGATATTGGTTGTTAATAACTGGTTCTTCTGAGCTAACTATAGCACCTTTATTTCTTAAATTCTCTTTATCAAAATTTATTTTTATTCCTGTATCCCTTTCTAACCTTTCTAATAATAAAGGACAGGTTATCCATACAAAAACACCTTTTACTGATTTCACTGGAAATAATAAAATTTTTCCATCTGTAAAAATAATATCTCCTTCTTTATCTCCATAGCCAAATAAATTGAAAAATTCTTCACATTTATCTTGATTAACAGTTTCAGGGCATGCTTCAGGTTTTTCAGGAAAATCATCTAAAGAAAAATCTGATTCTTCCAGTCCATATTCTGCTCTTATAACTCCTTTTATAGCAGTAGAAGGCATAACAGGGAAATTTGTATGAGCTTCTCTTTGTATAGGCAGATCAATTATGTCTAAAGTTGTTCCACTTCCAATATGCAGTGGCGTATGACAGTGATAAAAAGTTATTTTTTTATTCATTTTTTCCCTCCGTTTTTACTGTTCCAATTATTGTTAAACCAAATCCTATCGGATTAGCTTTATCAAAATATGGAAGTTCATGGATATAAAAGTTTGGTTTTAACCAGTGATTATTAAAAATCTCATCTAACTTGTTTTCATCTACCAATCTGTAATAAAAAACTGAGCCTTCAGGGAGTAGCTTAAATAGTCTTGTAGGGAAACTACCTGATTTTTTATTATTTTCTTTGTAAATGTTATACCATCCACTAAAAGTTATTGGTTTGCCTGTTAGCTGTGCTATTAACTCAGCTCCATCTAATTTTGGTGGATAGTTTGTAGGAGTTAAAAGAATTATTTTGAAATACTTAGTTTGAGATATTTTTTCTTTAATTTCTTTTACATTTAATTCTTTAAGAGGATCTGTATTAAAAGGTAAAATATTAACTGATTTTGATTCACCACCAATTGTTAAAAAGTCTTTTTTTATTTCTTGTTTAAACTCAACGAAAAATTTAATTTTTTCATGAAATCTAATAAATGGCTGAAAATAAAGCTTTTTCTCTTTTGTAGTTCTTGTAGTTCTATCTATTTCTATACCTGTTCTAATTTCTTTTTCTATAATTTCTCCAAATAGATTGTAAATATCTTTTTTATCAAGTTTTTTTCCAAGTAGATAACTTTTTAAACCTTGTGTGTTTATATATCTGCCACCAACTTTCATTTTTTTATCTGTATCAAATTCAACAAAAAATTCAAGTTCATCTGAAGAAATAAAATCTTTGTCTGATTTTTTCAAAAGTGAGTTTATAATTTCTCCATCTTCTTCAAAACCGATATCAAGAGGGACAGGAAATAAAAAGTTTTCCTTTTCCTCATCATAAAAGGATAAAAATCTTAAACCTGTTTTTAGATTTGTGTTTTTATTAAAAGCACCAACAAAAGGAACAGGATTTAGGAAAAAATCACCTTCTCTATTATGCTGCTCCCCTGCATTAAAAGGTTTTCCATCCCCGAAAATTAGAACATCAAATGGAGTTATTAAATATTTGCTCATTTTTCTACCTTTTGTTTATTTATGTATTTTGCTATTTTTAATATGTTTATTAGCTTTAAAGGATTATTAAAGTTATCATCCAGCTTTTTAAAGGTTTCAATTACTTCTTTAACCTTTTCTTCTTTTATTTTCTTTTTTAATAAAGATTTAAATAATTTTTCATTCATCTCATTATTAGAACTTTCAAGTTCTATAAATAGTTCATAGCTTTGCGTAACGAATGTGTTTGGAATTTCATCACATATTTTTAAGATTTTTTCAAAAATTTCATATTTATCCCAAGAAAAAGAAGATTCCGAATATGCTAATGAATGCTTTATATATCCAAAATGAATTTTGTTTTTTCCGCTATTCTTTGCTTTTTGCTCAAACTCTCTGACTTTATTTAAAACATAACTTAAAGGAAGTTTATGATATGCAAATAAAAGCCCGCCGCTCATTGTGAAACTATATTTTATATCTGATTTTTCTTCACCTTGAATTTTATCTTTTATTTTTGCCTCAATATCTTTTAATTCTTCTTTAAAAGCTTCTTGTATTTCATTTGCACATTTTAAAGAATATTCTATAGGTAATAGTGCTAAAACATCATCTCCACCAGCATATATAAGTTTTCCATAATTTTCATCTTCCACAATTTCTTTTACTTTTTGTGTAAATTCTGATAGTTTTTTGCTTAAATCTTTTTGCTCTTTTATATCATCTAAAAGTCTTAATTTAGCTCCCATCGAATCGCCATCCATAAGTAAAATAGCAAAGCTATCAGAAGGAAATTTGTTTAGCTTTTTGTAAACATCCGTTAGTTTTCTTGCAATATCTGGTTTTTCTTCGTCCGTTTCCCAAACTTGAGGTAGTAGATACTCTCCGTCTAAATTTAAGAGCTTTCCTAATCGGTCTTGTTCTTCTCTTTCTAACTTTGGAACTGTTTGAGGATTTTCAGAAAAATATTTTTTTCCATCCCCAGCAGATTTTATAATGTTAATTATTTCCTCTATTATCTGTAGATAATCTTTTAGAAAAATTTTAAAAGTTGTAGTTGCTATTTCACTTACAGATGGAAAACTTTCCATTTTATAAGTTCTTTTCGCAAGGCATACTCCACAAAGCCTTTCACCTGTGGAAAAGAATTTATCATCCCATAAAGGCTCCCAAAAACCATTTCCTTTATAATCATTCCCAGTTGCTTCAAGGATAATTCTATCACCGCAGAGTGTGCATCTATAAGCTCCTTTTACAAGGTGAGATTTTTTAATGTCTGGATTAGTGAAATATTGATAAATCTGTTCAAAGCTAAGCCCTTCCGTAAAAGGATTTTCTTCTTTTTCGAAATCGATTAGTTTATAACTTTCTATAAATCTTCTATCAGGTAAAATTGAGGATTTTTTATAGGCTATATGCTTATCTAATTTTCTTAAAGAGCCTATATAATCATCTTCTAAAGGAATAGCTCCCCAGATTACATTTATAAAATTTTCAAGCTGATATTCCATTAATTCTTTTGAACCGTTTTTTATATTAAAAGGAATATTATTTGCTAAACTTTTTAGTTTTTCTTTTATGGTTTTTTCTAAATTTTGACCAAGTTCTTTAACTTCATCCTTTGAAGCTTTAATAGTAAATAAAATCTTGTTTGGAACATTTGATATTTTTTCTTGCGTATTTTCAAGTAAATCTTCATGGGGAAATATAAATTCAATTTGATTTTCTAAAGATTTTACAGTTTCTTTTAATATATTTGAAATAATAAAACTACCTGCCCATAGGTCGTGGGATTTTCTTGATGCAGTTATTAACTTTTGAACTGATGGAATTGTTAGTTGAAAAAGATATATTCTTTTTTCCATTTATTTTGTTCTCCCCTGCATTTCTTTACTAACCCAATTTATAAAATTATCTATTATCTTGTAACCATAAATTTTTACTGGCGTCATTCCATTTGTTTTTAGAAGTATTTTTGAGTTTTCAGGTCTAAATTTAGAATAAAATACGGATAGATTAAGACTTAAAGCTCCATCTATTTCTTTAACTGAAACAAACATAGGAGAACTTCTTCTTAAAATCTCTTTACCTTTTAATATTACAGACGCTTTAAAATTTCTATTTGAAGATGAAGAATATTGAATATTTAGTCCAAAAACTGGATTTCTTAGTTTTAAGTTTTTAATGTCCCCATTTACAAAATCCAAAATATCGTCATAATCTTTTGTATGTTTTTTACTAAAATCACTTTTTTGGGGAGTATCTGGATTCTCTCTGTATCCTCTGTAATAAGCTCCAAAATTATAAAAAAGATCTTCCCAATTCCTATGATTTGTATTTATTTGGGAAAATTTATAACAAACTTCTTTTAATACTGGTATATTGGGTAATTTGTTTAGATTACCTCTCTTATCAGTTAAGGAGTTTATATTATTTATAGATAATTCAACAGCCCTTCTTATATCTTTTTCTATATATTCATTAAACTCTAAATCTTGAATTTTTACATTCGACTTTACTATCTGCCAGCTACCAAAGCCTCTTCTCGCTCTTAGTCCGAAACCCCCGAAAACTGTTGCTAAATAAAATGACAAAGCTATAAGTCTTTTTATTTCAGGTCTCAAGCTTGGACTAAATAAGAATTTAACACTGAATGTAGAATTTGGAGCTATCATATTTATTTTTTCATCGTTGAATTTGAAAGATTTTGTTTTTCTATCATACTTAAATAAAACATTTCCTATTCCCAAATATATTAAGCCATTCATCTTATTTGAAAATTGAAATTCAGAACTATTTTTATCCAAATATTTAAGTTTTTTATTTATTATTAAAATCCTAAACGGACTTTTTCTTTCCTGAGAGCCGAAGACCTTTTCTTCAAGTAATTTTAAAGCTTTGATATCATCCCCAACAACTACTCCAGCTACTGCTCTAAACCAGTATCTCATCATACCTTTGATCTCAGAAGGGCGGATGTCATCATTTTGACCAAATCCTCCTCCCATTAGAGTAGGTGTAATTGTTTTTACTGTAAAGTTTATACTTTTCATCAGATTTTTCCCCACAAATATTCTTTTATTCTATTAACGAAAAAAAATACTATTTTCTGACTTTATTTTTATGTTTGATATTAACTATAAATCTTATTAAGGAAAAAGTCCATGTTTAAGAGGTTAAGATTAAAAAATTTTTTCTTGCAGATTTTTTTTAGACTGGAATCACATCCACTTTCACAGACTTAAATCTGGCGGTTTTTACGAAAATATCTGCTTCGTCACCAAAAACGAAGTTGATTTTACTTTTAGCATGGTGGAATGTTGTGTAAAGAGTTCCTTTTGGGACGGTGTTTACGTATTTGACTTTTAGAGGTTCTGTCTCTCCGTATTTTGATTTTAGTTTTACTTTTTCAGAATTTATGATTTCTTTATCTTCTATACTTGCAAGTAGAATATCTTCTTCATGCTTTGATATAAGGCTTTCACACTGCTTTGTCTGAGCGGCATTGTTGTAATGGACAAGTGTTCTTCCTGTTGTGAGATAAAATCCGGATAATCTGTTTTCTTCTAAAAGCTCTTTTACCATACCTCTCATTTCATACTGCTTATATTTAAAATGCCCGTATCCATCTTTTGTTCTGAATTTTTCAGTGTGTAGAACTGGTGTGTCTCCAAGTTCTGTTGTTTCTTCATCTATTTTTGTCATATGGACAGGCCACTGAAGACCTCTTAACATATTTCTTTCTAATTTTTCGTATGTAGCTCCGAAAAATCTTTCTTTTGCATCGTGTCGAACTTCATCCCAGACATCTTTTGAACTTTCATACCTTAAATCTGCTCCAAGCCTTATTCCAACCTCTTTTAACACTTCCCAGTCATCTGGCAGATTACACTCAATTAAAGGCTGAGAAAGGTGTAATCTCCTTTCAGCATTTACATAAACACCTGTTTTTTCATATGCACTTTTTACTCCGAAAATAACATCTGCGTATTTTGTTATTTCATTTGGAAAGAGTTCATTTACCACTAAAAATTCAAGATTATTTAATGCTTTATGAACTTTGTTCTGATTTGTATGAATATGGGCTATATCTTCTCCTATATTCCATATTGCTTTGATTTCACCTTTTATGGCTGCGTCAATAATATCAGGAGTCATCAGTCCAACAACTTCTGGCTGCCTGTAGTCTGGATCATAATAAGGAAGACATCCCATATCACAGGTTCCCTGAACGTTGTTCTGACCTCTAAGGGGCATTAGACCTGCACCTTCCTTTCCAATATTCCCTGTTAGAAGTGCAAGGTGTGTTATTGCCATAACTGCATAACTTCCGTCTAAATGTTCGGTAATTCCTAATCCCCAGAAAATCATAGACTTGTTCGTTGCATATTTCCTTGCTACTTCTCTTATTTTCTGGGCTAAATCTTCATATCCTTTTATTTTTAAAAATAGATCTGGGTCTGAATAAGGATCATTTAAAATTTTGTTTTTATACTCTTCAAATCCCTTTGTTCTTTTGTTTATAAAATCTTCATTGTAAAGTTTTTCCTCTATTATGACTCTTGCCATCATGTTTAAAAATAGTAGATTAGATTCGTGAGGAATTGTGCACTGGTACTTTGCAAATTTGGAAAGTGGAATTTCTCTAACATCAAAAACTGCTAACTCTTTTCCTTCTTTAACTCTTTCAATTATTCTGTTTGCAACTATCGGATGTCCTTCTGTTGTGTTAGAGCCTATTACTATCATAAAGTCTGTTTCATAGATATCGTCAAAAGGATTAGTTGCTGCTCCTTCTCCAATGGTAGCCCTCATTCCTTTTAAAGAAGGAGAGTGGCAAACTCTGGCACAGTTATCTATATGAGGTGAACCTACGATTTTTCTTGTGAATTTTTGAAAAAGGTAAGAACTTTCACAGCTTGTTCTCGCACCGCCAATTCCTGCAAATGAGTATGCACCATAATTTTCAATAATCTGCTTAAGTTTCCACGCAGTTATGTCATAAGCAAGGTCAAGTGGTGCTTCAAACCAGTTTTCATCAAAATCTGAAAGCTGACATAATCGCTTTGATATATATTCTGGAAATTGTTTGTAATGTTTATCTATGAATGATTTTTTAATTCTTGTTTTTTTTATTCGTTCAGGTGAATATACAAAATCCCAGCCTTTTTTTCCCTTTATACAAAGTTTGCCGCGGCTGACAACACCTTCTTTCTGGGCAAACATTTTTACTATTTTACCGTCTTCTATCTCTGCAGAAATATCACATCCAACACCACAGTATGTGCATACCGTATCTAAAATCATAGTTGTACACCTTGTTTTTATAATTGATTAAATAAAATTTAACATACTAAAAATCACAAAAAGATGATTTTTTTTATAAAACAGGATAATTTTCTGTAAAGCAAGCTGTGCAGAACCCTTTTTCCTTACCTGCTGCTTCAATCATCCCTTCTAAGGAAAGATAATGAAGGCTGTCACAACCTATAAATTCTTTGATCTCATCAATTGACATCTGATTCGCTATCAGTTCTTCTTTTGTAGGTGTATCTATTCCGTAGTAGCACGGTGCTATCACAGGCGGTGAGCTAATCAGCATATGGATTTCTTTAGCACCTGCTTTTTTAAGCATATTTACAATTTTTTTACTTGTTGTTCCTCTTACAATAGAATCATCTATAACAATGATTCTTTTTCCTTCTATTACTTCTTTTACTGGATTTAGTTTCAATTTTACACTTAAATCTCTGATTTCTTGAGTAGGTTGTATAAAACTTCTCCCAACATAATGATTTCGTATCAATCCTATTTCTAATGGGATCCCACTCTCTTCAGAATATCCTTTTGCTGCCAACATTCCAGAATCTAAAACTGGGACAACACAGTCAGCATCTATCGGATACTCTCTAGCAAGCTGTCTGCCCATCTCTTTTCTTATTCCATAAACATAATCATTAAATATAAGACTGTCAGGACGTGCAAAATATACAAACTCAAATATACATTTTTCTGCTTTTTCTGTATGCTCAAACGGAAAATAAGATCTCATTCCTGCATCATCGATTACAAGAACTTCTCCAGGTTTTATATCTCTTAGGTATTCTGCATCAACAATATCAAATGCACAGGTTTCAGAAGCCACAAAATAACTTCCTGTTTTATTTTTTCCTAAAACAAGAGGTCTGAATCCATAAGGATCTCTTATTGCTATTAGTTGTTTCTCTCTTAAAATTGTCAAAGAATAAGCACCTTTAACCTTCTTCATGGCACTAAAAACTAAAGGTAAAAACTCCACATCGTTTTTATGAAGCATTATATGAGATGGAGGAGGTTCTTTTGATTTTGCTATCAGATGAACAAAAACTTCAGTGTCTGATGTCGAACGGAAAATTGCACCATTCTTTTCAAGTTCATACCTTATATCCCTTGCATTAACAAGGTTTCCATTATGGGCTATTGCAAATGAACCACCGAAAAAATGTGCAAAGAACGGTTGAATATTTTTAATATTTGAACCGCCTGCTGTTGAATATCTGACATGTCCAATAGCTATATCTCCACGGAGCTCTTCAAGATCAGATTCTTTTATTGCTTTCGTTACAAGCCCAGATCCTAACTTCAAATTTATATCATATCCATCAGATACAGCTATACCTGCCGATTCCTGTCCTCTGTGTTGCAAAGCGTGCAAACCTAAAAAAGTCATTTTTGAAGCTGATGGGTTATTAAAAACACCAAATACACCACACATAAAATTACCTCTTAAAATTTTAATTAAAGATTACAATATTAATATATAACAATTTAACCGTTCAGTAAGAATTTTTATACATTTAGAAAATGTCCATTTTTGAGCAGGTTTCAATCAAAAATTCAACTTTAAAATATTTTATAATAAATCTGATAGATAAATAACCTTTTGAGGAGAAAAAAGATGGCATTTCCAGTCCATAGACCAAGAAGATTAAGAAAAAATGAAAATATTAGGAGACTTGTAAGGGAAAATCATGTAACAGTAGATGATCTAATATATCCGTTATTTATAGAAGACGGTGAAAATATCAAAATAGAAATACCTTCTATGCCTGATATTTATAGATATTCATTAGATAGAATCGATGAAGAATTAGAGGAAGTTGTTAATCTAAATATTCCAGCTGTTCTTCTATTTGGTATTCCATCACATAAAGACGAAGTTGGAAGTGACACATGGAGTGAAGAAGGTATTATTCAAAAAGCAGTAAGGCACATTAAAAAGAATTATCCTCAGCTTTATGTAATAACAGATGTGTGTTTCTGTGAATACACTGAACACGGACATTGCGGTGTTTTATGCGGACATGATGTTGAAAATGATACGACACTAGAAAATACCAAAAAACAGGTTGTATCCCATGCAAAAGCAGGAGCAGATATGGTAGCACCTTCAGGAATGATGGACGGAGTAGTAAAAGCGATCAGAGAAGGTTTAGATGAAGCAGGTTTTTACGATATTCCTATTATGGCATATTCTGCAAAATATGCTTCTGCATATTACGGCCCATTTAGGGACGCAGCAGAATCTTCACCATCTTTTGGAGATAGAAGAACATACCAGATGGATCCGGCTAACAGGAGAGAGGCTCTGAAGGAAGTTGCCCTTGATGTGGAAGAAGGAGCAGACATTGTGATGGTAAAACCTGCTTTGTCTTATCTCGATATCATCAGCGATGTTAGACAAAACTTTAACTTACCTGTTGCTGCTTATAATGTAAGTGGAGAATATTCTATGATAAAAGCAGCAGGAAAAATGGGCTGGATTGACGAACAAAAAGTTATGATGGAAACATTAACTTCGATGAAAAGAGCAGGAGCAGATATTATCATCACATATCACGCAAAAGAAGTTGCAAAATTACTAAAAGGACAATAAATATTAATCAAAATCAGAATGAGGTACTATATGGAAAATTACTTGGATATTATCGAAAAGGCAAGGAAAGAAGGTAAAAAAATCGTTTTTACAAATGGATGTTTTGATATAATCCACGCAGGACATGTGGATTATCTTAAAAAAGCTAAAAATTTAGGAGATTTTCTTGTAGTTGGTCTGAACAGCGATGAATCAGTAAGAAGACTTAAAGGCCCCTGCCGTCCTGTAAATAATCAAGAAGACAGAAAAAAAGTTTTGGAAAACTTAAAACCTGTTGACCTTGTTGTAATTTTTGAAGAAGATACACCAGAAAGACTAATAAAAGAGATAAAGCCCGATGTTCTTGTAAAAGGTGGAGACTGGAAAATAGAAAATATTGTTGGTGCAGATTTTGTAAAATCTTACGGAGGAGAAGTAAAAACAATAGATTTTGTTCATAATACTTCTACAACAAAAACTATTGAAAAAATAAAACATGGGACTTGCTAATCAGCTTACTATCTTACGTCTATTAATGGTTCCTCTGTTTATTATTCTGTTGGGATACAATAAACCTTTATATGCTTTGCTGGTTTTCTTCCTAGCAGGTGTAACAGATGCATTAGACGGTTATATAGCGAGAAGTAGAAATCAAATCACAAAATTAGGAAAGATATTAGATCCTATTGCAGATAAAGCTCTTTTAGTATCTGCGTTTATTTTCATATACAACTCAGATCTTCAAGTCAAGTTCCCATACTGGTTTGTGGTTTTAGTGATAAGTAGAGATATATACATACTCTTAGGAAGTGCTCTTATTTACTATTTAAAAGGTCATTTAGAAGTCAGACCTTCCATTTTTGGAAAAGCGACAACATTTTTTCAGATTCTTACAGTTATTACCGTTTTAACTGCAAATATAATTTTTATATCTGAAACGATTGTTCAGTCTTTGATTTATATAACTGCAGGATTTACAATTTTATCCTTTATAACATATACTTATGACGGGTTTAAGCAGTTAAAAACTATTGAAGAGGTGAAAAATGGAGATAAAAACTCATAAAAATATCAATCAAAAATTATGTGGGAAACCTGTTGAAATAAAAGATGATCTTTATGCAAAAGTAGTATTAGAAACAAATGAAGAAATGGTTGCAGATGATAAAGGTCTGATCCACGGCGGTTTTATTTTCGGAGCTGCTGATTACTGTGCTATGCTTACCGTTAATGATCCGAATGTTGTTTTGGGTTCTGCTGAGGTTAAGTTTTTAAAACCTGTAAAACTTGGAGATAGTTTAGAATTTGAAGGAACAATAATACATTCAGATGGACACAAACGTCTTGTCAATGTAATCGCAAAAAATCAAGAAAATGTTAAAGTTTTTCAGGGCGATTTCAAATGTTATATCCTTGAAAAACATGTGTTAGATTGAAAAGCCATTGAAAAATTTTTAAAAATCTATATACTTTAGTTAGTATCTACTAACTAAAGAGGTAAAGATGATGAGAATAGCATATCCTTCAATGACAGGTGAAAGGATATCAGGACATCCAGGAAGAGCTAAATACTTAGTAATTGTTGAAACTGAAGGGGATAAAATAAAAAACAAAAAGATTTTAGAAAATCCAATCAGGCATCATGATGAAAACAATCAACCAATACCTGAAAATAAAAGGGATTGGTCTGTATTAGAAGATATAGATATATTTGTCACAAGAAGATGTGGTGAAGGATTCAAAAGAAAAATGGAAAAGTTGGGAAAAGAACTGATTATCACTGAAGAAAAAGATATAAATAAATTTGTTAAAGAAATTTCAATCAAGTAATATTATGAATTTTGTTCTTCTTTCCCCCAATATGCTTTAATGTGTCCTTTTATCCAGTCCCATAATATTTTTTTGGCAGTTCGTTCGTAGTCTATCTCACCGCCTGAGATCTTGTAGTTTAAACGTTCTCCTATCTTTTCTAATGTCTGAAGAACATCTTCAGATGATTCAACTCCATAAGCCTGTTTTATCGCTTCTGGTGTGTTTTTTATTATTTTTTCTAAAAGCTTCATTGCTATTTCAACAGGCTGTTCTAATTTTTCAGGAATCCAAGAACCTTTTACTGCTAGATCTTCCTGA
>JALVEZ010000188.1 GCA_027030405.1 Hydrogenothermaceae bacterium
AACTAAAAAAGGAATGATCTCTCCATTTAACAGAGGAGTATCGCAAGGGGTAACATATACAACCTCATTTTTAATCAGATCTGATACAGATAATAGTCCATTTAAAGGGCCAGCATAAGGATATTTGTCTTTTGTGAAATTAATCTCTGCGTTAATAGAGTTTGCTTCATTTAAATATAGTTCAGGGTCTTTATTTCCAACTATTATTATCTGATTACAAAATTTATCTAATTTTTCCAATATATTTCTTAAGAATGTTTTTCCTTTATATGAAAGAAATGCCTTATCTTTTCCCATTCGTTTACTTTGACCACCGGCAAGAACAATACAGCTTAGATTTTTACTCATTTTTCAGGTTTAAATCTTATAACAATATCTGCATACTGTTTTTCATTTTTATCAATTTTATTAAATTTCCATTTTTTAACATAAGACCAGATAAGACTGTCTATTTTTTTGTCCTGTGTTGTTGTTTTAAATTCCACTCTACCGACTGTTCCATCTGGATTTACCCAGATTCTAACCTTAACAGTTGGAGGAGGTGTATTTGCCACAATTTTCGGAGGAGGAGGTTTATATAGAATAACCCTTCCTGCTGCTGTTCCACCTGCAAATTCTTTGTATTTAGATAACGATTTTCCAAATGTCGGATTGAATGCTCCTAATGTAACTGCTTGAAATTTGCCAACGTCTGCAGACTTAATAGGTAAAAGTGCTTCACTTGGTGCAGAAATCTCTTTTTCAGGGAGTGCAATCTCTTTTTCTGCTAAATTTGTAACTTTTGGTAAAGGAACTGTTGCTGAAGGTAAATTTTCTCTTTTTGATTTTACAGGTGCTGTTGGCTTTCTTCCAATTTTTTTTCTTTTTATCTTTTTCCTTTTGACTGCCTTTCTTTTTACGACCTTTTTCTTAACAATTTTTTTCTTTTTTGGAGGAAGTTTTATGTATTTGATGACTGGCTCTTTCGGAGGTTCGATTTTTTCTGTGTTAGAGATATACCAGTTAAACAAACCAATGACACCGATCTGTAAAATTAGCCCTAAAATCAGTGCTATAATAAATACTTTCTTATTAATTGAGCTTCCTTTTGCCGAAATAGAATACATACTGAGTATTATATGTCACCGAATATATTAGTTCAAGGAGAAGCCATGAAGTTAGCCGTATTAGGTGCAGGAAGTTGGGGAACCGCTTTAGCACAGGCGTTTTCCGTAAATTTTGAGCAGGTTATTTTATGGGCCCGTAAAAAAAGTTTAGAGAAATCAATAAACGAAAATCATATCAACGATAAATACTTTCCAGAATTTAAATTAAATGAAAATATTAAGGCTACAACGGATATTAACTATGCCGTTAATAACTCAGATGTAGTTATAATTGCAGTTCCTACACAATCCATAAGATCTGTTTTATCTCACATTAACTTAGATAAAGAAAAACCTTTTATATCAGCTTCAAAAGGAATTGAAATAAAAACATTAAAGCTTATTTCAGAAATAATAGAAGAGATTTTGGGTATTGAAAAAGCAAAAATATTCAGTTTATCAGGCCCATCTTTTGCAAGGGAAGTTATGCAAGGACTTCCTACTGCAGTTACATTGGCAGGTGATATATGCGAAGGTAAAGAACTTCAAAAATTATTAAATACTCCAACTTTTAGACTTTACATAACAGAAGATATTAGAGGTGTAGAAATTGCAGGAGCAGTAAAGAACATTATTGCAATAGCTACAGGGGCAAGTGATGGATTAGGTCTAGGTAATAATGCAAGGGCAAGTATAATCACAAGAGGGCTTTATGAGATGACAAAGCTTGCAACAATTTTAGGCGGAAACCCTCAAACCCTTTACGGACTTGCAGGTGTAGGAGATCTTGTTTTGACAGCAACAGGTGATCTATCAAGGAATAGAAAATTTGGAATTCTTTTAGGAAAAGGTTTATCTGTAGAAGAGGCTTTGAAAGAAGTTAAATATGTTGTTGAAGGGGCAAAAACAACGAAAGCAGTAATGAAACTTAAGAAAAGATATAATCTTGATTTACCTATATCTGAAACTGTTTATAAAGTAATATACGAAGGACTTAATCCAAAAGATGCTGTTAAACTTTTGATGTCAAGGGAACCGAAAAAAGAGTTTTAAGAAAGGTATCTTTTTGCAATATCAGAATCATCAAAATGGTATGTTTTATCACCGATTATCTGGTATGTTTCGTGTCCTTTTCCTGCTATGAGAACTATATCGTCCTTATGAGCCATTTTTATTGCTTTTTCAATAGCTTCTTCTCTATCGATGATTTCGAATATATTTTTCTTTGAATCCATTCCTTTTTTTATATCTTCAATTATTCTTTCAGGATCTTCAGAACGGGGGTTATCAGAAGTGAGAATGACAATATCTGCAAGTTTTTGGGCTATTTTTCCCATTTCAGGTCTTTTGGTTTTGTCCCTGTCTCCACCTGCACCGAACACTACAATTATTCTATTTTTCTTTATTTTATTAAGTGAAGATAGTATTTTTTCTAAAGCATCTGGCGTATGGGCATAATCGTTAACTACTAAAAAACC
This sequence comes from Hydrogenothermaceae bacterium, assembly GCA_027030405.1. Taxonomy (GTDB): domain Bacteria; phylum Aquificota; class Aquificia; order Aquificales; family Hydrogenothermaceae; genus JALSSE01. The sequence goes on from JALVEZ010000188.1 coordinate 2,564, forward strand.
ATTATCTTGAACAATTTCAAATCTTCCTTTAATAGGTTTTAAATCTCTGGAAATATCTATCAGCTCTTCATCATCAAATCCATATTCAATCAAAAATGAAAAAGCCGAGGCAATATTATAAATATTAAAGTCACCTCTTAGCTTTGAAAAAATTGTTTTTGTTTTTCCTTTATATTGATACTGAAAATTGATTCCTTTTAGACCTGATTCTGGATTTTTTATTTTAAACATTGAATCTTCAGATTGTCCATAAGTTATGATATTTACCTTTCCTTTAAGTTCTTCGTATATTTTTCTCCCGAAAGGATCATCAATATTTATTGAAAGCAAAGCATCTGAATTGGACTGTGCAATATATTCAAAAAATCTTTTTTTTGTCTGGAAATAGTTTTGTATCGTTTTATGATAATCAAGGTGATCTTGAGAAAGATTTGTGAATATTCCGCCTTCAAACTTTGTGCTGTGGATTCTATACTGATCAACTGCATGTGAGGAAATTTCTGCCGATATGAACTCGGCTCCATCTTCTTTCATTTTGTATAAAAGATGTTGCCATTCGATAGCATCAGGAGTTGTTCTTTTTCCTGTATCATAAGTTTTTTCACCTAATTTATAAGCGATTGTTCCGATTATTCCTGTAGGATGACCTAACTTTTCTAAATACTGTGCCAGAATATTTGAAACAGATGTTTTTCCATTTGTTCCTGTGATTCCTATCACTTTTAAACTGTTAGAAGGATTGTCAAAAAATTTTGAAGCGATTTCTGCCTGTGCAATTCGAGTGTTCTCAACAAGTCCTATATTGATGTTAGGGTGTCGATTCTTAATTTTGGTGGCAATATTTTTTTCTTGAATAACAATTGAGTTAGCACCTTTTTTGATGGCTTCTTCTAAAAATAAATGTCCATCAAATCTTGTTCCTTTTATGGCAATAAATAGACTATCTTCTTGAACATTTTTGGTGTTGTTTGTTATATTCTTTATATCTCTATTGTTTCCTTGATGAAAAATCTGTTCTTTCTTTAAAAGTTCGTGAAATTTTTTCATTTCTCAACCTGATTTTGTGTGTTCTTTTAGTTATTTTAAAATATTTATATGCATGATTCATTAGGATATAATAAATTCCATTTTTAATAATTGAAAAGAGGTAAATAATGGCTGAAAAATTTTATGTTACAACTCCTATATACTATGTAAATGATGTTCCGCACTTAGGACATGCTTATACAACGGTGGCTTGTGATGTTCTTGCAAGGTATAACAGACAAAAAGGTATAAAAACATTTTTCCTTACAGGGACAGATGAACACGGACAGAAAATACAGAGAAGTGCAGAAGAAAAAGGAATAACACCTAAAGAGCTTGCAGACCAGACCCATCTGAAATTTAAAGAGTTGTGGAAAGTTTTAAACATTTCTTACGACAGATTTATAAGAACAACAGACCCAGATCACATAAAAGCAGTTCAGCATATCTTCCAAAAATGTTATGAAAACGGTGATATATATCTTTCTGAATATGAAAGCTGGTACTGTGTAGGTTGTGAAGAGTTTAAAACCGAAACGGAGATAAAAGACCTTGATTACAAATGTCCTATCCATATGAAAAAGTGTGAAAAGATAAAGGAAGAAAGTTACTTTTTTAGACTCTCCAAATACACAGATAAACTTCTTGAATACTACGAAAAACATCCTGATTTTATTCAACCAGATTACAGAAGAAACGAAGTTGTTTCTTTTGTTAAACAGGGATTAAGAGATCTTTCAGTTTCAAGAAAAAGGGACAGGGTAAGCTGGGGAATTCCAGTTCCATTTGATCCAAACCATACTATATATGTATGGTTTGATGCACTTACAAACTATTTAACAGCTGTTGGTTATCCTGACACAGAATCGGAGATGTTTAAAACCTTCTGGCCTGCAGATGTTCATGTAGTTGGAAAAGATATATTGAGATTCCATGCAGTTTATTGGCCTGCCTTTTTAATGAGTGCTGGATTGGAAATTCCTAAAAAAGTTTTTGCACATGGCTGGTGGACGGTAGAAGGACACAAAATGTCAAAAACCCTCGGAAATGTGGTTGATCCATTTAAAGCTGCCGGGGAGTACGGAGTAGATGAACTGAGGTATTTCCTTTTAAGGGAAGTTCCTTTTGGGCTTGATGGAGATTTTTCTAAAAAGGCTGTAATAGGAAGAATAAATTCAGACCTTGCAAATGACCTTGGAAATCTCCTTTCAAGAAGTTTATCAATGATAAATAAATTTAAAAAAGGTGTTGTAGAATGTTCTGATAAGCACACAGAGTTAGAGAAAGAATATAAAGAGCTTTACCTTTACACACTTGAAAATGTTGATAAACATCTGAATAACTTAGAATTCAACAAAGCACTTGAAATAATCTGGGAATTTATAGACTTTCTGAATAAATACATTGTCAAAACAGAACCGTGGGCGTTAAATAAAAATAAAGATCCTTACTTAGATACGACCCTTTATGTTCTTGCAGATGGACTTCTTCTTTTATCATGGCTTTTAAAACCTTTTATGCCTGAGAAGATGGAAATGGTAAAAAAGTATTTAGGAGTTGAAAATTTTCCAGAAAAATTAGAACCATTCAGTTTCCCAGCTGGAACAAAAGTTGTAAAAAAGATAAAACCACTATTCCCGAGAATAGAATACAAGGAGGAAGAAAAAGTGTCAGAAGAGAAAAAAGAAGTTAAAGAAGTTGAGGAAGGAGTAGTAGGAATAGAAGATTTTGCAAAACTGAAATTCAGAGTGGGACAGGTTTTAGAAGCCGAAAAAGTTCCAAAGGCAGATAAACTTTTAAAACTAACAGTAGACTTAGGTGACGAAAAAAGAACCATTGTTTCAGGAATTGCCCAGTACTATACTCCTGAGGAAATGGTAGGGAAGAAAATAATAGTTTTTGCAAATTTAAAACCAAGAAAAATCTTCGGAATAGAATCAAAAGGGATGATTTTAGCTGCAAAAGACGAAAACACCTTATCTCTTTTAACTGTTGATAAAGACGTTAAAGTAGGTAGTTATGTGAGTTAACTTAAAGCAAGTCACCTTGAAGGTGACTTGTTATTAATTCCACTTTAATCTTTTTCTAAATAGAATAAACATAGGAATTAATATTAGTGAAATTAATAAATTTGAAGAATTACTGGAGAAAACACATCCATTAGAATGATTTTTAGCTTTTTTCACCGTATCAATACTTAGTTTTAATAAGAATATATCAAGTTCTCCACTCCCAGTTTTTCCAATTTTCTTTAGTAACAACGGTTTAAAATCATGAGAGTTAGTAGTTCCTGATATATATATATATTGCTCACTTATATAAAAATCAAAAACTGAATCTTTATATCTTCCACCTAAATAAGTGGAATATTCTATTTCTGATAATTCTGGATTAAGTTTTACAAAAATCCCATCAACATATCCTTCTTCTGAAGAATTGTTTATAACAAGTGCATTTTTAGTAGTTGGGAAATCATTAGAATGTGTAAAGCCTGACACATATATATATCCTTGGGAATCTAACTTAATCCTATTAAGATTATCATTATTAGATCCTCCAATCAACGTAGAAGCAATAAGACTCTTTAAATCTTTATCAAGAATCATAACATAACTATCTCTTGCAATATTTCCAGTGTTAAGGATTACCCCATCTAGCTTCTTTTTTATAGCATTATCAGTTACAGGAAAATTCTCTGAATCTGTAAATCCTACTATATAAATTCTATTATTTTGAACATCTATATCTAACACTCTATCATAAAGACCAGTCCCACCTATATATGTTGCTGATTTAAGTTGAGATAAATCCTTTGTCATTTTAAAAACAAAACCTTCCATTACACCACCACCATAACTTTTATATAAACCATTCATTTCTGGAGCAAAATCATCTGAAGATGTATATCCAACCCCATATATAAAGTCTTTATCTACATACAGTCTGTAGGCTATATCTGACTTTACACCACCTATATAAGTAGACGCTAAAATCTGATCAAAATTTTTATCCAGTTTCATAATAAAAAGATCATATTTGGCCTGACCTGTTTTTACAGATCTATAACTTCCTGAAGTTGTAGGAAAATCTATAGATTTAACAAAACCATATACATACAACATATCATCATATATTTTTAAATCTGTTGTTTTTTCTTTTAACGAACCCCCCATTTTCACAGATTCTAAGAGTTGAGACAAATCAGGGCTAAATTTAGCTAAGACGATATCCCAATTTGAATTATTAGAAGGATCCTCCCCAACAGGAACTTTTGTTGTTGGAAAGTCTGAAGAGTAAGAACTCCCTGCAACTATCACATTACCATTAGAATCAAAAACTATATTTGAACTTTTTTCTAAATCTGAGCCTCCTAGATATGTAGCACTGATTAATTCTGAAAAGTCACCTTTTATCTTAAGAATTAAAATATCTCTATCGCCTTCCTCTTCTCCATTATGGGATTGGAATATTCCATTTTTAACTGGGAAATCTATCGATCTTGTTGTACAGGATAGATAAATATCTCCATTTTCATTTATATTCATAGCACTTACAATATCTTCATCAGAACCTCCAATTAATATAGAACTTAATACTGGATCAATAAATAAAGTCTTTGATTTATCATAGTTTCCAACAACAAAAGAGTATGAATCGTTATCTAATTTTTTGTAGCTAACCTTTACTAATTTCTTTTTACCGTTTATAAACTGATAAGCAATAGGTTTTGTAAATTTAGCAGTTTCTTTTCCTAAAAGAAGTTCTAACTCTCCATTGGAATTTACTTTAATATCCTTTATACCTTTTAAATTTACTTTAATCTCTGACGGTGAAAAACCTGGTTTGATTTTAAATATTTTTTCAACCTTTTGAGCATAAGCTCTTAGCTCCAAGTCTATACCGTTTGCAATGTTTTTAACTTCAACACTTTTGAAAGTTTTTAAATGTGAAAAATGTTTTTTACCTTTAAAGTAGTTTATGGTTGTCTTTGCCTCTTTTAAAGGTTCAATAACAGAAACATCCTTTGTTTCAAAAATCTCAGAAAAAGAAGCATTTTTTAAGAAATATTGAATTGAAGCATTTTTGTTTATTATAGTTGAATAATTTAAACCATTAACATAAAAACTAATATATTTAGGAAATTGCCCTTTGTTTTCTATAAATGGTATCGAAAGCTGTGATATTTCCGTAGTTTCTATATTTGCATAACTTAATATAGAAAAGACAAATAATAACATAATCCCCAAAATAGTTTTAATATACATTTAAATTCTCCAAAATAATATGATTGAATAACCTTTTTAATAACTTATTCGATTTAAAATTATATAGAATTAAATAACATATAACATGCTAATTTTTTAACATGCTAATTTTTAAAAGATATCATAATCATAATATAATATATAATACATTTTTAGATAAACACCAAAATTTATATAAACAATACGATAAAAAATTGGAGTTTATTAAGTGAAACTTAAAATAAAAGCTTATGTTTTCTTAATTATGTCATTTATTAATAGTATAGTATATGCATTTCCTAATCATATCCCTGTTATTGACAATACAAATTCAGGACAAATCATTGAAGGCTGTATAGGGGATTGTGCATCTTGTCATTCTTTAACAAAAGATGAAGCTAAAAATATTTTGAGTAAAAAATTTGATATAAAAAAAATAATACAA
>JALVEZ010000189.1 GCA_027030405.1 Hydrogenothermaceae bacterium
AAAGAATTAATTTACATCTCATTTTATTTTGTTCCTCCAAACAGCATCAAAAATTTACTTGAAAATGGAAAAAAATACCTTGAAAAAAAGGATTACTACGATCTTTTAATAACATGGTTTCTTATGAGAGATCTGAACATACCGGCAGAATACATAATAAACAGCTTCAAGACAGGAAAACCTTGGATGCTTCTTAATGTAGCATTAAAAAACTGGGACAGGGACAAAATGAACTCTCTTCTTGAAAGGAAAAAAAGCAGACTTCCTGTAAGAGACAGGGTTGAAGCTGCTGTAAGGGTTGAAAGGATAAAGCTGTCTGAACAGCTTGCCTTTGAAGGCATGGAGAAAAATAGATTTGATTCTCTTTTATACAGGCAGTTCAGAGATATAATAATGGATAATGAGTCTGTTTTTAAGGTAAAAGGGGAGTACCAGAACAGAGAAAAAAATGAGCAGTTTACTTTAGAAACATCTGTAAGGTATTATCTAAAAAGCAATTACTATATATACGGCGCTGTTTTAAAAAGCTTTATACTTTCAAAAAATGGTGATCTATTCAGGTATCTTCCTTCAAGCTATGCAGAAACCAGATTGGGAATTGGAAGGAATCTTCAAAGGTATAAATGGGAAGCTGGTCTTACATATAATTCTGGATTGCAGGGAAATACAGGTTTTTACGGTCAGTTTGAGTACTACTCTTACAACAGACTGTGGACAGGAGTTAAGATTGGGGTGTCACAAAGATCAGATGAGACCCTTTACCTTTATTATGGAGGTCTTTCAGATTACATAAAGTTATTTTTATCCTATAATCTGACAGAAAAGATAGGACTGAACAGTGATTTTAGTATCGCAAGTTATAAGTCTGTTGATGGAAAAGATATAGGGAAAGGAAAAATATTTAATATTGAGGGTTACTACAAGGTAAGATCAGGTTATCCGGATTTTACAGTCTCCCTCTACTCAAGGAACGGTCTGTTTTCTGAAAAAACCCAGAAAGGAAAGATAAATAATATTTCGGTTTTTTACAATCCAGATGTTCTTCCTGAAAATTACTGTGAGTTTGGAGGAAACTTCTTTTTTGGATATGAGCATAAAGATTACTACACAAGGATTTTCAGACCTTTTATGAGTTTTGGAAGTTATTACAACTGTGTTACAGGATTTGGGTACGGATTTGATCTTGGTATAGGTGGACATCTGTTTCAGCAGGATCATATAAGTGTTGGAACATCTTACTACAAGGGAACACAGGGAACAAATGATTTTATAATCAGGTTTTATGTTAATTACAATCTGTGGTTTTAAGATTATTTCTTTACTCCACTGTGTTTTTGGTAGAAGAAAATAAAGCATATGGTAACTTGTTTAAGCTATATGCAAAACTGTTGAAAAAAACTAAGTAGTATTTTTTTTAGACGGAGATTGTTATTATTTTTTATATCTGGTTTTAAAAATCAATGTTTGAGTTTTTTTAATATTTTCTATATGTAATACTGTTCTTCCTTTTTTTTCATATATTAAAACAGGATAATTTGAAAAAACTATAGTATGATTTGGAGGCAAAATGAAAAAAATTTCCCCTCTTGCTGGTATTTTGAAAACATATCTTCCTTTTTTATCTATATAAATGTACTTATTAGTACTATTACCCTCCAACACAACTTCTACAGAATAATATCCACCATGAGGGACAGGATTGGGAAATTCAATGTTGAGCATCAAACTGCGCAATTTATCACATGTCCAGTACTTTCCATTCCTCCCAGCTTTAGGAATTAAATCGTAATCAAGTTCCTGCTCCGTATTCTTTTCTATAATGCTAACTACCTTTACAGGATCTTCCAACATTGAAAATGATACGCTACAAAATCTGGCTTTTAATTTATCAGGTTCTGAAAAGTAGAATGTTTCTGTAATTCGTAAAAGATTGGTCTTTAAATCTAAAATTTCTATGGTGGTTGCAACAGATGTTTTGAATGTTAAAATAAGACAATAAAGTGCTAAAATAATGAACTCTTTCTTGTTCATATTTAATCTCCTTTAATATGTTATTAAATTATTATATTATTAT
>JALVEZ010000190.1 GCA_027030405.1 Hydrogenothermaceae bacterium
TAACCAGAACTAAGAAAATAATAATAATAATGAATGTTTTGTTAATATTTTCTAATGAAAATGCTTCTTTTATTGAAGCTTTTTTCTGCCCTGGCCTTAGATTTATCTTTATCATTCTTCTAATCCTCTCAAAGCTGCACTGAATGGTATGTTGTAAGGGCCTTTATATTCGTCTGCTAAATAAGCCATATCTAATGCTATTGCAGGATCCAGGTTTATTATCTGGAATTTATCGCTGAACTTATCATCTAGTACTGTTTTTATTTCAGGAAACTCTGTAAAGTAACCTGAAAGATAAATCTGTTTTGGTTCATTTACGGTGAGAAAAAAGTAATTTATTTCATTTATAAGTTTTGAAACAGCCTCTTCTTTTTGTGTTAAATCATAATTTGGGTAAGATTTTATATTAAAATCTAATGTTTGAACTGTTATTCCATTTTGGAGAAATGATAAAAAAGATTCATCTTTATCTATATGAATAACACAGAAATTTTCCTTTTCTTCGTCTCCTATTTTTTCTTTTTGTTTTAAGGTCAGGTTTATTAGACCAATAGCTGATGAATCAATAATCTTTAAATTTAAATTTGCATCGTTGGCTATACTGATGAGTTTCTCAATATCTGAAAGCTTTGCAATAACAACTACAATATTAAGGAAACCATCATCTTCTGAAATTATGTCAAAATCAAAATAGGTTTCACCTTTTATAGCTTTTAGATCTTCTCTAATATTCCATTCAACTGCTTCTCTTATTTCTTTTTGAGGCATTGAAGGAAGCTTTATATTTTTTATTAATGTATACGATATAGGAATACTAAATACACACTCTTTGGTTTTTATACTTCTAGATAATAATGCCTCTTTAATTGCTACTCCCGGAGGAGTTTCTTCTGGAATCATTACTTCAAATGGAAATTCTGAAATGGAGATTTTATTTTTTTCTTTTTTTATAGCTACAACTTTAAATAATGTTTCAGAATATTGTATTCCCAAGATCTCTTTTGATCTTCCTGGGATATTTATATCTTTAAAAATTTTAGCTATTTCCACATCTTCTCCCCTTATTAAAATAAAGCTGTATTAACTAATTTCGTATAGTCGACACCTTTTCTTAAATTTTAAATATTTATTTTGATTTTTGTTAAAACAAATCCCTTTCCCCATTTGTATTATATAACAAAAAGAAGTTTAATTAAAGTTTTTCAAACTCGATAAGTTCTAAATATATGGGAAATAAATAAAAGTTCTGTTAGTAAATACTTTCAAACTAAAATTTGATAAATAGGGGGACATCATCCCCCTATTTTTATTGAAGTCCTAATTTCTTTTCGATTTCATATATTGCTTTTGTTGTTTTGAGAACTGCGTCAGGATTAATAGATATTGTATCAATTCCCTGCTCAACCAAGAACTGTGCAAAGTCAGGATAGTCAGATGGTGCCTGTCCACAGATACCGATTTTTCTTCCATGTTCTTTTGCTGTTTTAATAACCTGTGCAATTAATCTTTTAACTGCTTCGTTTCTTTCGTCGTATAAGTGGGCTACAAGTGATGAGTCCCTGTCAAGTCCAAGTGTAAGCTGTGTAAGGTCATTTGAACCAATTGAAAATCCGTCAAAATGTTCAGAAAATTGATCTGCTAATACTACGTTGGAAGGAAGCTCACACATAACATAAACTTCAAGTCCGTTGTGTCCTTTTGGCATTCCAAATTCTTCCATAACTTTAAGAACCTTTTCACCTTCTTCTGGCGTTCTGCAGAACGGAACCATAACTTTAACATTTTTAAGTCCCATTTTATCTCTAACTCTGAGCATTGCTTTTATCTCTAATCCGAATGCTTCCTTATACTGAGGAGAGTAATATCTTGAAGCTCCTCTCCATCCAAGCATTGGGTTTTCTTCTTCGGGTTCGAAATATTTTCCACCGATTAGGTTTGCATATTCGTTAGATTTAAAGTCAGAAAATCTAACAATTACAGGTTTTGGATAAAATGCTGCTGCAATTCTTGCTACACCGTAAGAAAGTTTTTTGATGAAGTACTCTTCTTTATTGTCATATCCAAATGTT
>JALVEZ010000191.1 GCA_027030405.1 Hydrogenothermaceae bacterium
ATAGGCAGCTATTGGAACCTGACATCCACCTTCAAGGGTTTTTAAAAATGCTCTTTCAGCTTTTGCTCTAAGTTCGCTTTCTTTATGGTTTAAAATTTTTATAACTTCTTTGATTTTATCGTCGTCTTTTCTCCCCTCTATTCCTAAAAATCCCTGTGCCACTGCTGGTATCATTTCTTCTGGAGAAAACACTTGTTTAACTTTATCCTGTAATCCTAATCGCTTCAGTCCTGCATAAGCAAGGATTATTCCTTTATACTGTCCTTCTTCCATTTTTCTGATTCTTGTATCAACATTTCCTCTTAAATCCTGTATATCAAGTTCAGGTTTTAACTGCATTACCTGCGACTTTCTTCTGAGACTGCTTGTTCCTAAAATATCTCCTTCTTTCATCTCATAAATAGTGTCGTATTCTACTGATAAAAACGCATCTCTCGGATCTTCTCTTTCTGTGATTGCTACGAGGTCTAAACCCTCTGGGAAATATGTTGGAACATCTTTCAATGAATGAACTGCTATATCTATTTCATTTCTAAGCATTGCTTCTTCAATTTCTTTTACGAACAGTCCTTTTCCGCCAACTTTTGCCAGTGGAACATCAAGGATTTTATCTCCTTTTGTAACTATTTTTACAAGTTCAACTTCGTATCCTAACTCTTTTCTAACCCTATCTGCTATATAATTTGCCTGCCATAACGCAAGTTTACTTTTTCTTGTTCCGATTCTGATTTTCAATTGAAACTCCTTAATCGTTTTAAATAATAATTATAATATTTTTATTTGTACATTTGTTTAATAGATATATAATATAATTCGAATGTATTTATATTAAGGTGTTAAAATGTTTAAAATTTTATCTGTGGTCTTAACTGTTGTATTTTTGTTTGTAAATTATTCAGAAGCTAAAAAAATACCTAAATTTAACCTGATTACAGAAGAAGGTTATGATTTTCATAGAAAAGATTTAAAAGGTAAACCTACCGTTCTTATATTTTGGGGAATTCATTGTCATTCATGTAGAGAGGAACTTCCTAAAATAAACAAAGTTTTTCAACAATATAAAAAAAATGTTAATTTTTACGCAGTTGCAGTAGATAGTTCAAATCTAAACCAGATAAAAACAAAAAGAAAAGAATTAAAATTTGATATACCGCTTTTAGTCGGAACAAGAAATATTGTTTATAAGTTCCGAATTTACGGGGTACCTACTATATACATTCTGGATAAAAACACTAAAATTTATAAAGTCTTGTTTGGCGTTCAGGATAATCAAAAAATAAAAAAATATTTAAATAATCTTTTATCTTCTGAAAAAGAAGCTAAGAATTAATTAGTTCAAACGTTTCCGTTGCTATGTTGTAGTTATAAATTTCACCTGTTTCTATAATGTAATACCAGCCGTAAATATTTAACTTTCCTGCGTGATATTTTTCATAAATAAAAGGAAATGACAGAAGATGATCCATCTGATAGACTACATTCAGTTGTTCCGTTAACCATTCTCTTTTTTCTATATCATTTGGATCTTCTAATATGGAAAGCACTTCTTCTTTAACTTTTTGAGCCAGCTCAAGCCATTTTTTCACATAAGGCACTTGGTTTAGTTCTTCCTCAGATTTGTAAAGGGCGGCACATCCTCCGCAGTTAGAATGACCACACACAACGATGTTTTCAACTTCTAAAACTTTTACAGCATATTCTACTGCTGACGTTGTTCCTGCATATTTAATTTCTGTACCATCATAGTACGGAACAATATTTGCGATATTTCTTATTGTAAAAAGTTCACCTGGTTTTGTTTTCGTTATAAGATTTGGATCAATCCTTGAATCTGAACACGTAATAAAAAGTGTATGTGGATTTTGAAATTTTCCTAATTGTTTGAACAGTTCTTTATGTTCTTGAAAATCTTGTTCTTTGAACTTAATTGCTCCTTTAAAAATTTCTCCCATACAGACCTCACTTGATTTTTAATTTATGAGCTTTTCCTACTAACCTTAAATAATGTTCGTACTCTTTTTTCAGAACATGAGATTTTAAACCTTCAATAATTTTAAGAGGAGCATAAGGATCGTAAAAATTTGCCGTTCCTATCTGTACTGCCACAGCTCCTGCAAGTATATGTTGTAATGCATCCTGTGTAGTTGTTATTCCTCCTACACCTATAATAGGAACTTCTGAACCATACTTTTCATAAACCTGGTATATCATCCTTACAGCAACAGGAAGAATAGCTGGGCCTGAAAGTCCACCAGTTTTAGTTGCTAAGATAGGTTCTTCTTTTTCTACATCAATTGCCATACCTAAAAGGGTGTTGATTAATACAAGCCCATCAGCTCCTGCTTCTACGCAGGCATCTGCCGTATCTAAAATATTGGTTACATTTGGACTTAGTTTCACAAGAAGAGGCTTCTTTGTTAACTTCCTCATTTTTGAGACAAGGTTGTAAAGTGTTTCTGGATCGCTTCCAAAAGCAATTCCACCTTTTTTAACATTTGGGCAGGACACATTAAGTTCTAAACCGTGTACACCGTCCGTTTTATCTAAAAACTCTGCCACTGCCAGATATTCTTCTTCATCTTCTCCAAACACATTTGCAAATATTTTAGTGTCATACTTTTTTAGCTCAGGTAAGATCTCTTCTGCAAATTTTTCTACACCTGGATTTTGAAGTCCAATAGAGTTTAGCATTCCTGCTGGTGTCTCAACTATTCGTTCAGGAGGGTTCCCTTTTCTTGGTTTTAGAGATAAACCTTTGATAACAACACAACCAAGTTGTGAAATATCATAAAGCCTAGCTACTTCTAAGCCATAACTGAAACATCCTGACGCAGTCCATACAGGATTTTTAAATTTTAGTCCAAAAAGTTCGTATTCTAATACTTTTTTTTCGTTGTTTTCCATCTCAGTTTTCATCCATTGATAACCTTTTTTCTCTACTTTCTGCTAACAGTTTTTCAAGATTTTGTTCATCTTCATTTTCTATGTATTTTTTTAATGTTTCCATGGAGTTTATAAATTCATCTATAGTGTGTAAAACCTCTTTTTTGTTCTCTAAAAATATATCTTTCCATACTGTTGGAGAACTTGCAGCAATTCTTGTAAAATCTCTAAAACCTCCTCCAGGATACTGAAAGAGATCTATTCCCTTTTCATCAGAAAGTTTAATTAATGCATCTACCAGAGCAAAAGCAACTGCGTGGGGAAGATGTGATACACTTGCAAAAACAAAATCATGTAAATGAGGATTCATTATTTCTACATTAGAACCAATATCTTCCCAGAATTTCTTTAATCTTGTTAATTGCTCACTTTCTTCTGTAGGCGTTAATATTAGTTTGGCATTTTTAAATAATCCAATAACTGCATTTTCAATACCTTCTTTTTCTGTTCCTGCAATTGGATGTGCTCCTATAAAAACATTAGGTTTAAAAATTTCTGAAAGTCTGTAAATCAGATCACCCTTTACACTGCCTACATCTGAAATAACGGTTTTTTTATCTAAAAATGGTTTTATCTGGTTTGCCACATCTTCAAATGTTTTGACAGGGGTTGCAAGTATAACAAGATCAATATTACTCCAAGGCACCTGTTCTAACTTTGTAAATCCTTTATCGATGGCATGTAGTTCTATTGCCGTTCTGACTCTATCTTCGTTTAAATCAAAACCGTATATAGTTCCTTCAAAGCCTTCTCTTTTTAAAGATAAAGCCAGCGAACCACCTATAAGTCCTAAACCTATAATTAAGACGTTTTTAAAGTTTCCAAAATCTTTTTTCATTTTACTAATAAAACTGGTATCTCGGATTTTTGCATAATATAAGAAGTAGTGCTTCCTAATATAAGTTCTTTTATTTTACTTTCTCCGTAAGCTCCCATAGTCAGGAGATCGAGATTATCTTTATGTTCTTTAATATAAATGGTAAGTTCTTCTTCCGGATAACCTTCAAGTTTTATAAATTCATATTCTAACTTTAAATATTCATTTAATAGGTTTTTAATTATTTTTTCCTGTTCAGGACTTTCTTCTTCAAATACAGTTAATACTTTAATTTTCTGTATTCCCAAATCTTTACAAAATTCATTTAAATATTGTGCAGCGTGTATTGATTTTTCTCTTCCATCAAAAGCAAGTGCAACATTTTTTATTTCTCTAAATTCTTCTGTTGTTACCATTACAGGACATTTTGATTTTCTCGCCACTGCTTCAGCAGTTGAACCTAAAAAGAGAGGAACATATTCAGGATGTTCTCCCTTTTTCCCTACAATAATAAGATCATCTTCATCAGCCATATCAACTATTTCATTTGCCACAATTCCGTAAATCTGAGCTATAGAACAGTCGGCTCCTTTTTCTCTACATTTTTTAATAAAATCATTAAGTATAGCTTCAGCTCTTGCTTCTAATATCTCTTTAATTTTAGGTGTTAAATCGGCATAAACACTAAACCCTAATGCACCTGCTATATCTTCTAAAAAAGGGCCTTCTAAAAGTCTTATATCAATAACATGAACACCTATAACAGGTTTTTTTAACTTAACAGATAAATAAATTCCATAATCTTCAGCCACCTGTGCAGTTTTTGAACCATCTGTTCCTACGATTAATCTTTTGATCATTTTTGTTTCTCCTTCTTTTGTTTTTCTTCAAATTCTTTCCACGATTTTAATATCTCTTCCAGTGCTTCATCAACAGAATCCTTCTCAGTTTCCCAGACCAAAACTCCAGATTTTGATAAATTCCATCTTACTTCAAAATTAAGTGGATGGTTTTTAGACACTACAATATCAACACCTATTCTTGAAACCAGATTCCCTGTTTTTTCTTCATCTGGTTCTGTAGAAATAGGAGGATTTTCAACCTTTTCTAAATCTTTAGATATATCAATTATAATTATTTTAGTTGCTGTGGAAAAATCTTTTATCTTTCTATTATCATCTGTCAAGAAAGCCACTCTCAAACCTTCCTGCCTCACAGGTTCATAATGTATAAATATAGAATCAATATTCGGTATATTTTCTTTAATGTCTTTTTCTATCTCATCAACGATTCTGTGTGTTTCCCTTAACCCGTAGTTGTGTAAAAGAAGCTCTATATCTAAAAATTTATAACTACCTGCTGCTCTACCTTTCAGATTCTTAATTTCTACCACTGCAGGATGTTTATAAATAATTTCTTTTATTTTGTTAAGTTCTTCTTCATCAATAGAAACGTCTAATAAAACTTTGATTCCACTTATAAAAATTTCCCAGCCACTGTGTAATATAAATAAAGCAACTAAAGCAGCAGCATATTTATCTAAAGGATATCCAAAATATACACCGATCAAACCTATTATAACGATGAGCGAAGATAAAAAGTCTGCCCATATATGCTGGGCATCTGCAAGTAGTGTAGGTGAGTTGAGTCTCTTTGCTGCCTTGATTTCAAGTCTTGAATATATAAAGGTTGAGATCATAGCAATAACCATCACCAGAATGGCTATACCTGTATGTTTTACTTCCGTTTCATGTTCAGAGAAAAAAGCTTCCCGTATGATTTCATATGAAGCAAAAAAAAGAAAAAACGATATGATGATGGCAGCTATATTTTCTATTTTGTATAAACCGTAAGGAAATTCGGCAGGTTTTTTAGAAGATAGTTTTACACTTATCAAAGATATTATCGAAGCAACAAGATCAGAGAATGAATGAATTGCTTCAGCAATAAGTGCAAGACTACCTGTAAAAAGTCCTGCTCCTAATTTCAGTATAGATAAAGTTAGATTCAATACAAGTGAGCCTAAAGCCCACCTTTCTTTTTCTTTTTGTATATTTTGACTCAAATTACTTACCTTTAAATGACTGTATTAAATCTCTAAATTCATCAAAAATATAATGGGAATCATGGGGGCCTGGTGCTGCTTCAGGGTGATGTTGTATAGAAAATACAGGTTTATTTTTCAGTTTTATTCCTTCAATAGTATTATCATTTAGGTTTATATGTGTGATTTCAACATCTTCAGGTAAAGTTTTAGGATCAGTAGCGTAATTATGATTCTGTGCAGTTATTTCAACTTTCCCAGTTCTTAAGTTTTTAACAGGATGGTTTCCACCGTGATGCCCAAATTCTAATTTATAAGTTCTTCCACCTATAGCCCATGATAAAATCTGATGTCCCAGACATATGCCGAAAACAGGTATATCTGTATGTATAAGTTTCTTTACCTGTTCTATTTGAAAATGTAATATTTCTGGATCACCAGGGCCGTTTGAAAGAAAAATACCATCTGGATTAAAATCTATTATTTCTTCTGCAGTTGTATTATATGGAAAACAGGTGAGTTCCATTTCCCTATCTGCAAGCAATCTTAAAATATCCTTTTTTACACCGTAGTCTAAAACTGCAACTCTATATTTAGGATTCTCAATTTTTCTGAATCCTATTCCGTGAACCCATGAACCTTCCGTCCATTTATAAACTTCTGGTTTGCTAACTTCTTTAACAAGGTTAAGTTCCGATATATCAGGAACATCTCTGGCTTTTCGAACAGCTTCCTCAGGTGAGACATCTCCAATACCAATATAACCTTTCATAACTCCATAATCTCTTAAGATTCGTACCAGTGCTCTTGTATCTACTCCAAAAATACCTATAACATCGTTTTCTGTTAGATATTCCTGTAGTCTTTTTTCTGCACGCCAGTTAGAAGCAATTGAAGATATATCTTTTACAACAAATCCATTCACTTGAACCCTATCTGACTCTACATCCTCAGAATTTACCCCATAGTTTCCAATTTCCGAAGGTGTCATTACAACAATCTGACCTTTATATGAAGGATCTGTTAATATTTCTTGATAGCCTGTCATTGAAGTATTAAATATTACTTCGCCACCAACTTCTTTAGATCTTGTGGAACTGAAAGAATATCCATAAAAAAAATGACCGTCCTCTAAAGCTAAAATAGCCTTTTCCATAGACACCTCTTACAAAATTTTCTAATATTTTATCATTTTTCTATTCAGTTTTAAGAGTAGTGTTAGATAAAATTTTTTAAAAATATACTTGAAATTGATACAATTTATGTATAATAATATATTCTAATTTAGAATATTCTTATAAATACATATATAATGATAAGGATATAAAATATATTGCAAAATTAACAATTCTAATATATAATAATAATGATTTTATTATATATATAAAAAAATTGAAAGAAGGTGGTGCTATGAAAGAAGAAATCGTAGAAAACAACAAATGGCAAGACGAGGAATTCTTAGAAGAATCAGCAGAACTGTTAAAAGCTTTAGCACATCCTAGTAGACTTAAAATTATAGGCTTTTTAAGTAGTGGTAAAAAATGTGTAAAACATATCTGGGAAGCGTTAGATCTTCAGCAACCAAATGTTTCACAGCACTTATCTGTTCTTAGAAATAGAGGTATTTTAGGTTATAAGCGTGAAGGTTCCATTGTATGCTATTATATTAAAAATAAGAAAGCGTTAGAAATTTATAAACTGTTGCTTAAGGACGATTAAGTATAGTAAATTATTTCAATTAAAAGTTAAGTATCTTTAGGAGGAGAAATAGTATGGCTGGAAAAGTTTGTGTGTTAAACGAATCAAACTGGGAAGAAGAAGTTTTAAAATCTGATGTACCTGTATTAGTTGATTTTTGGGCTCCATGGTGTGGCCCTTGTAGACTTATTGCACCTGTAATTGAGGAATTAGCTGAAGAGTTAGAAGGAAAAGCTAAAGTTTGCAAATTAAACACCGATGAGAATCCAAATATTGCAATGAAATACGGAATTAGAGCTATTCCTACAATTATGGTATTTAAAAATGGACAGGTAGTTGACACAAAAGTAGGTGTTCAGCCTAAGGAAGTATTAAAAAGTTTATTAGTTTAAGGAAAATTTATGTCTGTAAAAATACATCCAACCAGTATTGTAAGTAAAAAAGCAGAATTAGGGGCTAATGTAGAAGTTGGCCCCTTTTCTATTATAGAAGAAGGTGTTAAGATCGGTGATAACACAAAAATCCATTCAAATGTAAAGATCAAAAAAGGAACTACAATTGGTGAAAATTGCACCATATATGAAGGTGCAGTTATAGGAAATATTCCCCAGCATTTAGGTTATAAAGGGGAAGAAACTTTTACTGAAATCGGTAATAATGTAACTATTCGTGAATATTGTACTATCCATAGAGGAACAACCTTTGATGACGGAGTTACACGAATAGGGGACAATACCTA
>JALVEZ010000192.1 GCA_027030405.1 Hydrogenothermaceae bacterium
TAAACTTGCTGCGTGGTATCCTGTTTCTATTCCGTATCCAGCAGCCTCAACTCCAACAAGTCTTACATTTTCATCTTCAATAAATGGATAAAACATTCCGATGGCATTACTTCCACCACCTACGCAAGCGATCACAACATCAGGAAGTTTTCCTTCAATTTCTATAACCTGTTCCTTTGTTTCCTGTCCGATTACAGATTGAAAATCCCTAACTATAACAGGGAAAGGATGTGGCCCTAAAGCTGAACCTATCACATAATGTGTAGTTCTCACATTTGTTACCCAATCACGTAAAGCTTCATTAACAGCGTCTTTAAGAGTTCTGCTTCCAGCTTTTACTATTTCTACATCTGCACCTAACAACTTCATCCTGAAAACATTCAAAGCCTGCCTTTCTGCGTCTTCTTCTCCCATATAAACGACACATTCAAGACCGAAAAGTGCTGCAGAAGTTGCTATCGAAACTCCGTGCTGCCCTGCTCCTGTTTCTGCAATTATTCTATTTTTTCCTAATCTTTTTGTTAAGAGAACCTGACCTAATGTGTTGTTTATTTTATGGGCTCCTGTGTGTAAAAGGTCTTCTCTTTTTAAATATATCTTTGCTCCACCAACTACTTCCGTTAATCTGTGGGCATAATATAGAATCGAAGGTCTTCCTGCATACTCTTGAAGATAATAGGAAAACTCTCTTTTAAAATCACCGTCATTTTTTATTTTTTCATACTGCTGTTCTAATTCTTCTAATGCTGGAATAAGTGTCTCAGGTAGAAATTTTCCACCGAACTCTCCAAAATATCCTCTATCAGTCGGAAATTGATATCCCAATTTTTACTCCTTTTTAGTTCAGGTCAAAAATAAAATTATCTTTGCCTTCTTCTTTTTCCTCTGTTTTCCTATTGCTTTTAATATTATTATCCATAGATATGTCTGGAATATCAACTTCATCTAAAGGAGGAATAGGAACTGCCACATTACCTTCACAATCGATATCAGGTTCTGTTCCCATTATGAATAAAATTTCTTTTCCTGGGCAGTGTTCGTTGGCAAGAAGGTGAGTCTCAGGATCTATTGGAACATACATAACACCTTCAGGAAGTGGAAAATCAAGTGCTTCTTTATCAGCATATATAGTTGCCATCAAATTCATCCATACAGGAAGAGCACCTTTTGCCCCTGTAACTCTGTGTTTCATCGGTTTCTTTGTGTCGTATCCGACCCATACCACTGCAGTTATGTCTCTTGAAAATCCTGCAAACCATGCATCTGTGAATTCATCTGTTGTTCCTGTTTTTCCTGCCAGTGGAATTCCAAGGGAAGCTGCTTTTTTTCCAGTTCCTTCTTTTATAACACCTTTCAACATATCAACCATAATTGCATTTTCTTTAGGTGGAATAATTTCCTCACATTTTTGTTTATGCTCATAATAGATATAGCCTGCATAATTTTCTACCTTTTCGATAAAATAAGGTTCACATTTTATCCCTTCATTTCCAAAAGTTGAATAAACAGTGGCAAGCTCCAACGGAGAAACGCTAATACTTCCTAAGACCATAGAGTAAACCTTCGGTATATGCTCTTTTATTCCTAATTTGTGGGCGAGAGGTATAACTTTATCAAAACCTATCTGAGATAAAAGATACACAGATGCCGCATTCAAACTATGTGTAAGGGCATATCTTAGTGTAACATCACCAAAATATTTGTTGTAATAATTTTGAGGAATCCATTCTTCATTTTTATCTGTATCCCAGAATGATAGAGGTTCGTCTTTTAAAATAGACACCTGTGTATATCTGTCTAATATCGCCTGTGTATAAACAATCGGTTTAAAAGCTGAACCTGGCTGTCTTTTTGTTTGAACAACTCTGTTAAATTCGTTCTTTTTAAAGTCATATCCACCTACAAGAACTCTGATTGCCCCTGTGTGGGAATCTAAAGCAATAACAGAACCTTCTATGTAAGGAATAAACTTAAATTTATCATTCCCTAAATATCTAACAAAAACAGGAACACCTTCTGGATATTTTTCAAGCATTTTCTTAAGTTCTTTTAAATCGCCTTTGAATTTCAGTGTTCCTTCATAATGATCAAATTTAAACTTTATATTTTTACCTTTTAAGTCTTTTATTAATGCTATGTAGATATTACCTTCTTTTAATTTTTTACCAACTTTTTGTTTTTCATACTGTGTTAAAAGATTATTTATTTCATCTTCTGTAAGCTCTGGAAAACCTACATACTGCTGTAAAGAATCGAGTTTATCTCTAAGTATTGCATAAGCATTTTTTTGAAGATTTTTATCCAATGTTGTATAAACTTTGTATCCACCTTTGTAAACTGCATCTGCTCCGAATTTTTTAATAAGCCATAATCTGACCAATTCTGTAAAATGATCTTTAAATATTTCATCTTTTTCTTCATCTTTTAGAGTGATAGGAGTCTCCATACATTGATTAGCTTCTTCTAATGTTATGTATCCTTCTTCTAACATACTTTTTAAAACTGCATTTCTTCTTTCTAAAGCCCCTTCCATGTTATAGTAAGGATCATATCTGCTTGGAGCTTTAGGAAGTCCTGCAAGAACTGCTGCTTCACAAACATCAAGTTCCCATACATGTTTTCCAAAATATGTTTGAGATGCACTTTCAACACCGTAACTTCCATGTCCTAAATATATCTGATTAAGATACATCTCAAGTATTTTATCCTTTGGATACATACGATTCAGTTTTATGGCCAGAATCATCTCTTTAACTTTTCTTGAAAAGCTTCTTTCAGGGGTGAGGAATAAATTTTTTATTAATTGCTGGGAAATTGTGCTACCACCTGCAACGATATGACCAGAAATAAGATTCTGACCAAAGGCTCTCATTATTCCTAAAACATCTATACCGATGTTGTGGTAAAAAGTTCTATCCTCGATAGCAATAAATGCATTTCTTACATGTTCAGGAATTTTATCTATCGTTACGTACTGCCTTTTTTGGATATAAAACTCCGTCAATAATGAACCATCTTTTGCATAAACTTTTGTAACCTGACTCGGTTTCCAGTTCTCTAAATTTCTTATATCTGGAAGATTTCGTAAATTGATAACTAAAAATACTAAAATTCCAATTAATGAAAATAAAAT
This sequence comes from Hydrogenothermaceae bacterium, assembly GCA_027030405.1. Taxonomy (GTDB): domain Bacteria; phylum Aquificota; class Aquificia; order Aquificales; family Hydrogenothermaceae; genus JALSSE01. Next base: position 3,134 of record JALVEZ010000192.1, read on the forward strand.
AAAACTGAGGATACCGATCCTTAAAAAACTAAACGTCCTTTCTTTTATCTCTTCTTTATCAATTTCTTTCACTGTCCCACCTGATTAAATAAATATATTTAATAGAATATTAACATATAGTTTGTTTGACTAAAAATAAAATTTATCATAAATTAAATAGCTTACACATAATTTCAAGGGGTAGGAAATGAAACATTTATCACAGGAAGAAATTTTAGAACTCAAAACTTTACTGGTCAAATGGAAAACAGAACTTCTTGAAGATTTTAAAGAAGTGGTAGATGAGCCTTTATCTTATGAAGGTGGAGATGAGATAGACAGGGCAGATGCAGAAGCAGGAAGGATTGTAAGACTTAAAAACCTGGATAAACACAGAAAACTGCTTAAAAAAATAGATTATTCACTGCAGAAAATTGATTACGGAACATATGGTATATGTGAGATCTGTCAGGCACCTATTCCGTTTGAAAGATTAAAAGCCAGACCTGTGGCAAATTTATGCATAGAATGTAAGGAAGAGCAGGAAGAAAATGAATAATGAAATAGACGTTTTAGACTCCTTAAATAAGGAACAAAAAGAAGCCGTTTTATACTTTGACTCACCTTTGCTTGTTTTGGCAGGTGCAGGTTCTGGAAAGACAAGGGTTATAACACAAAAAATCATATTCATGATACAGAATTTAGGGATTCCTCTCCACAGAATTCTCGCCATAACCTTTACAAATAAAGCTGCCAAAGAGATGAAAGAAAGAGTTAAAAATGCTTTAAACCTTGAAAAAGAGCCAGAATGGATAACAACATTTCACAGTTTAGCAGCAAAAATTCTCAGATATGAGGCTGAACATTTAGGATATGGAAAAGATTTCATTATCTATGATGAAGAAGACAGTAAAAAAACATTAAAAGATATTATCAAAGAGTTAGGACTAAATAGCGAAATTTATAAGCCAGACAGGGTTAAAAATGCTATTTCTCAGGTTAAACAGGAAATGGATGAAACAGTTCTTGAATTTTACGAATTTACTCTTCCTCATCTGAGAAAGATTTACGATAAGTATCAAGAAGAACTTAAAAAAAGTAATGCCCTTGATTTTGATGACCTGCTTATCTTAGTTGTAAAGCTGTTTAAAAATTATCCTGAAGTTAGAAAAAAATGGCAGGATAAGTTTGACTACATTCTCGTCGATGAGTATCAGGACACGAACAAAATACAGCACGAGATTTTAAAATATCTTGTCGGTGGCAGGGACTGTATAACAGTTGTTGGAGACCCTCAGCAGTGTATATACACATGGAGAGGGGCAAATCCTGATAACATTTTAGAGTTTGAAAAAGATTTTCCAAATACAAAAATAATAAAATTAGAACGAAACTACCGCTCCACAAAAAAGATTCTTGACACTGCAAACCTTATAATAGCAGGAGCAAGAGGGAGATGGAAAGAAAAGGTTTTAAAACTCTGGACGGATAAAGAAGAAGGAGAAGACATTGTTCTCTTTGAACTTCAGTCTGACAAGGCTGAGGCATACTTTATAGGTCAGTACATAGACAAGTTGGTAAAATCAGGAAAATATCAGTATTCAGATATAGCTGTTCTAATGAGAATGTCTTTCCTTTCAAGAAACCTTGAAGAAGCCATGATAAAGTACAACATTCCCTATCAGGTGATAGGAGGAGTTAGATTTTATGAAAGAGCAGAAGTAAAGGACATACTTGCATATCTAAGATTTGCAATGAATCCAAAAGACACACAGGCTTTTAAAAGGATAATAAACCTGCCTTCAAGGGGAATAGGTGAGAAAACCATAAACAAAATAAAATCCTTCGTTAAAGAAGACTGGTTACAAGGTTTAAACGATGCATACGAATCTTTATCCCCAAAGATTAAACTGAGAATACAAGAATTTTTAGAAATCATCGAGTATGTGAGACAATACGGAAACGAAAAACCTTCAGAAACGGCAAGATATATATTTGATGCCATTAATTACGAAGACTATTTAACCTCAAAATATCCAAAAGATTGGGAAGACAGACTGGCAAACGTTGAAGAGTTGTTCAAAGCATTAAAAGAAGTGGAAAAATCAGGAAAAACTTTAACAGAATTTTTAGAAGAAAGTTCTTTAGTTCAGGCTCAGGACAACATTCAGGACATAAACTCTGTAAAAATTATGACAGTTCACGCTTCTAAGGGACTTGAATTTCCTGTGGTTTTTGTGTCTGGGCTTGAAGATGGAATATTTCCAAGTAGAAGGGCTTTTGAAGATATAGAACAGATGGAAGAAGAGAGAAGACTTTTTTATGTTTCTGTAACAAGAGCAAAAGAAAAAGTCTTTCTTACATATTCAAAAATGAGATATTCGTTCAGCGGTCAACCTATGGAAACAAAGGTTTCAAGATTTGTAGAAGAGATAAAACCTGTTATAAAAGTGTTCAATCCTCAAAAGAAAGAAAAACAAAATTATAAAAAGCAAAGCTCCAGCCCTAAAAAATCATTTAACAACTACTCCTCAGACAGTTCCACAGATTTTAAAGTTGGAGAACTTGTGAAACACGATGTTTTTGGAAAAGGCGTAATCAAAAGCATAGATGGTAAAAAAGCAACGGTAATCTTTGAGAATGTAGGAGAAAAAACAATAAGGTCAGACTATTTAAAAAAGTAAGTTGGCAATTTTAAAAATAATAGGAACGGAAATAAAGCTGAATATAATTCCTGCTGCCACGGAGGAAACAGCTAAATCTTTATCAAGCTTTGCACCTAAAACGAGAATTGAAGCTAAAACCATCGGAGGCATAGCTATCTCATTGATAACAACTCTGCCGAACAGGTCTAACTTTATTCCTAAAACATAAAAAATCAGGATAACAAGAGAAGGAACCAAAATCATCTTTAAGAAAATAACAAAAGATATATCTCTTATCCTTTCTCTCAGATGTGAGAATCTAAGATTTATTCCGATTGAAAATAACGCAAGAGGAACAACAGTAAGTCCTAAAAGATGAAGACTGTCCATTATAAAAAAAGGAATTTTTATAAAAGGTTTTATCATCAAAGATAAAATTAGAGCAATAAAAGGAGGGAAAGTTATAATCTTTTTCCAGTCTATATGAATTTTTTCAGAACTACTACCATAGGCTAATATGAACGGAGAGAGCAGAACCACAGGTAAAAATGAAGCAAATTGATCAAAGATAATTACATACTTTACAGATTCTTCACCTAAAAGAGCCATATTAAAAGGAATTCCTAAAAAGGAAGTGTTTCCAAAAGAAGCCATCATCATAAATGAAGCAAGTGTAGCCTGATTCAGTTTTAAAATTTTTCCCACTAAAAATGATAAAAATATGGAAAAAACAATAACAGCCCACCCTAAAGCAATATAACCTAAAAAAGAAAGCTCAAGTTTTAGATGTTGAATGTTATAGATAACCAATGCGGGGAACGCTACATAAATAATAAAATTTATAAAGGCAGATGAAGACTGTTCATCAAAAATACGAAAAACTTTAAGAAGATATCCTAAAGAAAAATATAAAAATATGGCAAATAAATTTTCAAGCATTATAGATCGTTATGATTTATACAAAATTTTTATAAAATCTCAATGTTTTCTTTCTTCGAGATAGTCCTGAATAGATTGAAAAGCCATTATTCCAAAAACTAATAGTACAATAAACATTGTTATAAAAAGTAAAGCTTCCAACATACTATAACTCCTTCAATTTATTCCTTATTGACAACCACAAACCTAACGCAAATATGGAAACTAGACCTATTACAAAAAGTAAGAAAATGTATAACCAGTTATCAAATTTATCTCCAAAAATCTTAAATGTTAATGTTCCAGCTCCTGCACAATCCTTCCCTTACCTTTAATTTCTCAATCTCAATCTTTTTAAGCTCTATTTCCCTCTGGTATTCATCCATTCTCTCAACAAATCTGTGTGTTTCTTTTAAAATATCTAAAAAGCATACAAAAAGCAAATATTAGAAAAAAATTATTTTGAATTGACAAACCTATCTATGATTTTTGCACCTATAAGGTCGCCCCATACATTAACAGCAGTTCGGAACATATCTAAAAAGCGATCAACTGCAAGAATTACGGCTATTCCTTCAAGAGGAAGTCCGACGGCACTGAAAACAAGTGTCATAGTTACAAGACCGGCACTTGGAATTCCTGCTGCACCGATTGCTGCAAGGGAAGCAGTAAAGAAAATTATGACCTGTTGAGTTAAAGACAGATCAATACCATAAATAGAAGCAACAAAAACAGCAGCAACAGACTCATAAAGTGCAGTCCCATCCATATTTATAGTAGCTCCTAAAGGCAAAACAAAACCAGCAGTTTTCTTACTTACACCAGCTTTTTCCTCTGCAACCCTGATAGAAACAGGTAAAGTAGCAGAGCTTGAAGCAGTCGAAAAAGCGATAAGGACAGCCTCTTTAACTTTTTTAAAGTAAGAAAAAGGGTTAAATCTACCAAAAATATATCCAATTAATCCAAGGTTTATCACGGCATGAACAAAAAGACCAGCTAAAACAGCCAGAACATACTGCCACAACGAAAAAAGAGTTCCTATTCCCTTATCAGCAACAACATAAGCAATCAATGCAAAAACACCGATAGGAGAAAGATTTATTATCCATTTAGCCATAATAAGCATCGCATCATTAAACGAATCCATAACTTTAACAAGAGTTTCTTTTTTTCTATTTTCTAAAAACAATACAGCAACGGCAAATAAAATGGTAAAAACAATGATCTGCAAAATTTTCCCCTCAGAAAAACTTTTAAAAATATTAGAAGGAATAAAACTTTCCAATAAAGCTTTAAATGAAAACTCTTTGTTCAGATGGTTAACTGTTTCATTTGCAGCAGCCTGCACAGATCCAAAATCAATAATATTAACCACCACCAGACCTGTAAAGACAGCTAACGAAGTCGTCACAAAATAGTAAAGAATCGTTTTAAAACCTATATTTTTCAGATCAGAAACAGAAGCAAGATTGGTTATACTTACAAATAGTGAAGCAAAAATCAGAGGAACTGTTATCATCTTTAAAAGATTCAAAAATGCATCACCGATTATCTTTAAATTTAATGAAAAATCTTTAAAATAAACACCAACCAAAATCCCTAAAATAATCCCTAAAACAGTTAAATTTTCTACACTAAATATCTTTTTCACACTTTCCCCTTAAAATTTTCTTAAAATTATAACTTGAAAATTAACATCTAATAAGAAAGTTCAGATATGTTAAAATTTTTCTTCCCAATAACTCAAAAGGTGTGAAATTTGGAAATATATATAATTCAGGCTAATTTAGAATTAGGAAATATTCAAAAAAACAAAGAAAAAATATTTTCATATCTTGAAAAAGCCAAAAAGGGTTCACTGGTAGTTATGCCTGAGATGTGGAGTTCAGGTTTTGATAATGAAAACTTAGAAGAACACGCAAAAGCCACACCTGAGATATACAAAGAACTCAAAGATATATCCAGAAAAAAACATCTGGTTTTAGCAGGAACGCTCCCTGAACTAAGTAAAAAAAATATTTACAACAAAGGATACATAATCGATAACGGTGAGCTTATTCACAAAAGGGCAAAAGTAAAACTTTTCACACCAACAAATGAACACAAATATTTTAAAGCAGGAAAAAACAGTTTTGATATAACTGAGAGTTCGGTGGGAAATTTAGGAATGATGATATGTTTTGAGCTAAGATATCCGAACATATCATACAGTTTGAGAAAAAAAGATGTTGAAATCATTTTAGTACCAGCCCAATGGGGAAAGCCACGGAAAAAACATCTTGAAATCTTATCAAATGCAAGGGCAATTGAAACACAGTCGTTTGTGGCAGTAAGTAATACAGTTGGGAAAATCGGAGATATAGAATATGCAGGAAGCTCAGCAGTATATTCTCCATGGGGAGAATGTCTGATAAATGCAGATGATAAAGAAGGAATCTTTAAAGCAGATGTTGATTTAACTGAAGTTTATAAAGTCAGAAGATTAATAAAAATGGATATATAAAAGGAGCAAGAAATGGATTATAAAGAACGTTTAAAAGAGTTAATAAAAGAAAGGGCATTAAAAGTGGCAGATGAGCCTATTTTTAAGTTATCCTCAGGAAAAATGAGCAATTACTACATGGATTTAAGAACAATTACCCTTGACCCTGAAGGTGGATATATAATAGGAAACATCATTTTCGAAATGATAAAAGATAAAAATCCTGATGCAGTTGGCGGTTTAACATTAGGGGCAGACCCTATTGCTTACGGAACGGCAATAGTTTCATATCTGAATAAACAACCTATAAATCCGTTTGTTGTCAGAAAAGAACCAAAAGGACATGGAACAGGAAAACAGATAGAAGGAAATGTAAAACCAGGAGATAAGGTTTTTATAGTAGAAGATGTTGTTACAACAGCAGGTTCATCTATTAAAGCAGCTAAAATAGCCAGAGATTTTGGAATGGAGATTTTAGGAATAATCACCATTATAGACAGAGAAGAAGGTGGAAAAGAAAATATAGAAAAAGAAGGATTTAAATTCTATCCTATTTTTTCTATTTCAGAATTTCTTAAGAAATAGAGTGTTTCGTGAACCAGTAAGCTATTAATCCAAAATAGCTTATAAGCATAACAAAATAGGATATTTTCTTTCCTTGCTCCCTTTTGACTATAAAAAGTTGCAGGACTATACCGTATAAAAGCCACATTAAAGATAAGTATATCTGTTTACTGTCCCATATCCAGTGTTTTCCAAGATATACGCTTGACCAGATAGAAGATGCAATTAAAGCTAAACTGAGAGAAATAAAAACGGTAATCAAAAGTTTGTATTCTAAATCTTTTAATGTCTGAAGTGAGGATAAAAATTTAGTTACAAAGAATGAGTTTAGTTTCTTCCTCTTCAGATCCCTCTCAGTAAGTATAAAAATTGTAGAAACAACTGCAAGAGCAATAATAAAAGCATAAGACAGCAAAGAAAATATAATATGAAGATAAAACCAGATATTATCATAAGCCTGAGATTCTACAGAATAGGTTGGTAGTGATAATGCTATTAAGAAAACAATAATCGGAGCATAAATTGCACCAAAATCTCTAAGCTGCTTTTTGTATAAGGCAAACCCGTAAAACACCATAGCTATAAAAGTGGAGAGTAAAAACAGAATATCCCGTTCATTGGCAAAGGCAAAACTGCCTGTCTGAATATCTTTTATTCCTATATAAACGAGCTGTGTTAAAAATCCAAGCCCGAAAAATCCGAATCCAAACTTTTTTCCATTTTCTTTTTTCGTAAAAACATAAATCCAGAAACCTATTGAGGAAAAAAAGTAAAACATCATCGCAAGGACTATAATTATTTTCATTTTTACCCCTTAAAATATAAAAAACCATAATTAAATATAATAATACATTATCAAATAATCCCACTGAATAATTATGAATGAAAAAACTGAAAATAAAAATCAAAAAAATCATAAAACTTCTTAGGTTTTTAAAACACCTCAAACATAAGTTATAATTTAACAAAAGAAAGTCAGGAGACGTTTTTATGATTACAAAAATAATCTGGGAAATTTTATCTGTTTTACTTTTGTTATATGGACTTTACCTTGGATATGTTTTTGTGTGGTTTTCAATGTTCAGAATCTTTGATATGGATATGTTTACGGCAAAACTTATCTCTGGGGTGATAGCACTGGCAATATTAGGATATTCATCATTTAACTGGTTTAAGAAAAAAAGACAACAACTTGAAGAATTAGAGCAAAAAGAACTTGAAAGTTAATGATAAAAATAAATGAAAATATTTATATCTTTTCAGAACAGATTGTCGTTATTGAGTTGGAGGAAATAATAAATCCTTCATTGGGAGAAAGAAGTTATAAATGGGTGTTCTATACAACATCAACTGCAAGACCTGTAGTAAATTCAAGAATTTTTGAAACAAAGGAAGAAGCATTAAACTGGTTTGAATCAATAAAAAAAGAGTTAGGTGGTTAAATGAGAGTAGTAAAAGCATCAGAAATGGCATTTGCAGATGAAAATACGATAAAACTTACAGGAATACCATCACTTGTTTTGATGGAAAATGCAGGAAGAACATCTGCTGAAATAATTTTAGAAAAATATAAAAATCAAAATAAATTCTGCATAGTTGCAGGAACGGGAAATAACGGTGGGGATGGAATTGTTATAGCAAGATATCTAAAAAAGTACGGCAAAGATGTTACTGTCCTTATACTTTCTCAAACCAGAAAAAAACTGTCTCAGGATAACCTCAAAAACCTTGAAATATTTGAGACAATGGAAGGAAAAGTTCTACTTATAGACGAAGAAAAAATAGCAAAGCTAAGAAACGAAATAAAAAATGCTGATGTGATTATTGATGCAATATTTGGAACAGGATTTAAACCTCCTGTGAAAGGATACAGAGGAAAAGTTATAGAAATAATAAATAGATATGCTAAGAATGTGGTTTCGGTGGATATTCCTTCAGGACTCTCCACCGACACAGGTGAGATATTCGAACCATTCATAAAAGCAGATCTCACAACAACATTTGCCTACCCAAAGCTTGCCCATATACTTTATCCAGCATCCCAGTATTGCGGTGACGTGTTTGTAATAGATATATCAATAGATGAAAATTATTTAAAAGAACTGAAACGATTCCTTATTGAAGGAAAAGAACTACAACTTCCTAAAAGAGAAAAAAATAGTCATAAATATACTTACGGACACACACTTGTAATCGGAGGAAGTAAAGGAAAATCAGGTGCAGTGATAATGGCCTCAAAATCAGCAGCCTATGCAGGTTCTGGACTTGTTACAGCGGTTATTCCTGAATCAATAAATACAGTTGTAGAAACTAATTTAATAGAAGAAATGAGCATACCTGTTGACGATTATAATGGTTTGTTCGGAAGAAAAGCATCAAAAGAAATAAAAGAGATTATTAAAAATGGTAAATTCTCATCAATTGTTGTCGGAATGGGAATGTCTATAAACAATAACACAACCAGTTTAATTGAACAGATATTAAAAATAAAACTTCCTATGGTTATGGATGCTGACGGACTAAACAATCTCGCAAAAATTCCAGATTTTGAAAAAATTCTGATAAAAAGAAAACAGCCGACGGTTCTAACCCCTCACATAGGAGAAATGTCAAGACTAACAGGCATTTCCACATCAGAAATAAATAAAAATATGGAAGAAGTGGCAAAACAATTTTCTCAAAAAACAAAAACATATGTCGTTTTAAAATCTTCCCGAACAGTTATCGCAACACCTGACGGTAAGATTTTCTATTCCATAAAAGGAAATGAAGGAATGGCAACAGCAGGAACAGGAGATGTGTTGGCAGGAATTTTAGGAAGTCTGCTTAATAGATTACCTGTAGAAGAAGGTTTAAAAACTGGTGTTTATTTACACGGACTATCTGGAGATTTAGCAGTAAAAGAAAAAGGAGTAGAAAGCCTTCAAGCCACTGATTTAATAGAATTTATACCTGAAGCTTACGAAGAGATATCATCGATGAAGCAAAAAGTAGATACCAAGTTTTATAAATGCTTATGCCAGATTTAAACCAATGATTTTTTAACAATATCAAACAACTGATTGTATATCTCTGGATTTCCAGCGACTACATTTCCATCTATCGTGTCTGTTCCTTCAAAATTGGTAACTTTCCCACCTGCTTCTTTTATTAAAAGTATGCCAGCAGCAACATCCCATAAAGAAAGTTTCATCTCCAAAAATCCGTCAAATACACCTTCAGCAGTTAATGCCAGATCTACAGCAGCAGCACCTGGACGCCTGACGGCAGAAAAAGTTAACATCATCTGTTCAAAAGCCTTTAAATATCTTTCCACTTCTTCAGGATATCTGAAAGGAAAACCTGTTGCCACAACTGCATAATCAGAATTTCTGTTTGAAACATTTATTCTTTCACCATTTAAAAAAGAGCCCTGACCTTCCCCTGCCCAGTAAAGTTTGTCGAGCATTGGAATATAGATAGAGCCTGCTATCGGTCTGTCATTTTTCATAAGTGCCACAGAAACAGCAAAAATATCAAAACCATTTATATAGTTTTTTGTTCCGTCTAAAGGATCAACCACCCATACATATTCACTATCAAGGTTTCCACTTTTTCCTTCTTCTTCTCCTAAAAAAGCATGATCTGGAAAAATTGATAAAAGATAGTTCTTTATTCTTTCTTCTGAAAGTTTATCAACATATGTAACAAAATCTTTTACGCCTTTAGCTTCAATATCTTTACTTTGAACTTTTCTGAAATGCTCTTTCAGTATTTCACCACCGATAACTGCTGCTTCTTTTGAAGCAGTTATTAATTCATTTATTAAATCCACATTTTCACCTATTTTTGAGCTCATTGTTTCCTCGTTATTGCAGTTAAACAAGGTAATGTTTTTCCCTCTAACAATTCAAGGAATGCACCACCACCTGTTGAGATATAGCTGATTTTATCAACAACACCTGCTTTATGAATTGCATAATCTGTATCACCACCGCCTGCTATTGAGAGTGCAGGTGATTCTGCTATTAAATGTGCCAGTCCAAATGTCCCTGATTTAAATTTTTCAAGTTCAAAAACACCCATCGGGCCATTCCATATAATAGTTTGAACATCTTTTAACATCTCTTTGATCATCTGGAGAGAAGCCTCTCCTATATCTAAACCGAGCCATCCTTCAGGAATTTCCTGCCACGCAACTTCTATAACTGGAGTCTGGTCAGAAACTGCCTCTCCACAAACAAAATCAACAGGCAGATAAAATTTAACATTTTTTTCTTTTGCCTGTTCTATAACAGAAAGGGCTTCATCAAACATATTTTCTTCAATTAATGAACTTCCTACATTGTACCCCTGGGCTTTTAAAAAAGTAAAAGCCATAGCTCCACCGATAAAAATCTTATCAACTTTATCTAATAAATGTTTTATAACCCCTAACTTTGAAGAAACCTTAGCTCCACCTATGAAGGCAATAACAGGTCTCTGAGGATTTACAAGGGCTTTTTCAAAATATTTAAGTTCCCTTTCAAGTAAAAATCCCATAACCACAGGCTGAATATAATCTTTTATTCCATACATAGATGCATGTTTCCTATGACAGGTTCCAAATGCATCAATCACATAAACATCAGCTAAACTTGCTAAAAACTTTGCAAATTCAGGATCGTTTGATTCTTCACCTGGATGGAATCTTAAGTTTTCTAAAAGGACAATTTCCCCTTCTTTCATTCCATCAACAAGCTTTTTAACATCTTCACCGTAACATTTTGAAGAAAATTTCACAGGCATATTTAAAAGTCTTTCTAATCTTTTTGCCACTGGATAAAGGGAATACTTAGGATTTGGTTCACCTTTTGGTCTTCCTAAGTGGGAAGCCAATATGATTTTTGCTTTTTTATCTAATAAATAATTTATTGTAGGAATAGTTTCTCTGATTCTTACATCATCAACAATATTTCCGTGTTCATCAAGTGGAACATTATAATCTACCCTAACAAAAACCCTTTTACCTGTAACATCAACATCTTCAAGTGTTAAATAACCATTAAACATACCCCACCTCCATATTTATTAAAAAGGTAAATCGTCTTCGTTTTCGCCTTCTATGCCATCAAAAATATCCCAGCTATCAACATCAATTCCTTTCACTTTAAGGGCAGTCTGTCTTAATAGTTCTAAATATTCGGCTATCTCTTTATATGACTCAAGTAAAGCATTCAGTTTTTCTATATCTTCTTTTGATAATTTTTCTTTATGAAGTTTAATTGATTTTTTTATGGCAGCTTTTGTTATAACAATCTGTCCTATCTTCGCCTGCCATTCACTCCAGAATTCATTGGTTCCTAAAGGATTCTTAACAATAAATCTTTCAAGATTTACTATTTCCTGCCCTAAAATCATCTCAAAGTTTGAAATTTCTTCCATAAAAACCTTCCTGTTTTATTAATCTATCCAATAGTTAGGTGCTTCCTGTGTTATAAATACGTCATGGGCATGACTTTCTCTAAGTCCAGCATTTGTAATCTTGATAAATTTACCTTTTTCATAAAGTTCAGGAATGTTCTTACTTCCTGTATAACCCATTCCAGAACGAAGACCACCAACAAGCTGATAAACAATATCAGATAAAGGCCCTTTAAATGGAATTCTACCTTCAATTCCTTCAGGAACAAATTTTTCAAAGTTTTCCTGAGAATATCTATCACTGCTGAACCTTGCCTTCATTGCACCTAACGAACCCATACCTCTATAAACTTTATACGCTCTACCTTGATAGAATATTCTTTCTCCTGGTGACTCTTCTGTTCCTGCAAAAAGACTACCTAACATAACAGTATCTGCACCTGCAGCAAGTGCTTTAACTATATCACCAGAATATCTGATACCACCATCAGCTATTAATGTCTTTCCGTACTGTTTTGTTACTTTTGAAACATTGGCAATTGCAGTGATCTGAGGAACACCAATTCCTGCTACAACCCTTGTTGTACATATTGATCCAGGCCCTACACCGACTTTAACAGCATCAACTCCAGCTTTTATAAGGTCTTCTGCTGCTTCTGCAGTTGCAATATTACCGCCTACAATATTTAGGTCAGGATATTCTGCTCTTATTTCTTCAATAGTTTTTAAAACCCTCACAGAATGACCGTGTGCAGTGTCAACAACAATAACATCAACTTTTGCATCAACCAGTGCAGCAACCCTTTCCATTGTATCAGGCCCTGTTCCAACTGCTGCACCTACTCTTAGCCTTCCTGCTTCGTCTTTGCAGGCATTTGGATGTTTTTTTCTTTTTACAATGTCTTTTATAGTAATTAAACCTTTTAAATGACCTTCTTCATCTACAACTGGAAGCTTTTCCACTTTATGCTTTTGAAGTATATCAACTGCTTCATCCAAGGAAATTCCTTCTTTTGCAGTTATCAACGGTGCTTTTGTCATAAATTTTTCAACAGGCTTGTTGTAATCTTTTTTATGAATAAATCTTAAATCTCTGTTGGTAAGGATACCTATTAACTTGTTTTCTTCATCAACAACAGGCACCCCTGATATTTTATAAGTTGCCATTATTTCAAGGGCTTCTTTAACAGTCTGATGAGCTTTTATAGTAATAGGTTCTGTGATCATCCCACTTTCGGCTTTCTTAACCTTTTCCACTTCTCTACGCTGATCTTCTATACTCATATTTCTATGAATAATTCCAATACCACCTTCCCTTGCCAGTGCTATTGCAAGTCTATGTTCGGTGACCGTATCCATAGCTGCGGAAACAATCGGTATATTTACTTTTATTCGTGGCGTAATGTATGAACTGACATCAACCTCATGGGGAAGAACATCAGATTTTTGTGGTAGAAGCAAAACATCATCAAATGTTAAAGCTTCCTCGATAAATTCGTTAATCATATAAAAATTAGACCTCCAAAGAGTTTTGAAATGTTTTCCAATTGACACATTATTTTATCATTATTAGGTATTGGGTGTAAAATTTATATTATAATATTCTATTAAATCCTTTAAAATTGACGGAGGACTGTAAATAAATGGCAAAAGTTAAAGCTTTAAAATGTAAAGAATGTGGTAGAGAATACCCAGTAGAACCTATTCACGTATGTGAGTTCTGTTTTGGGCCACTTGAAATAGAGTATGATTATGAAGAAATCAAAAAAAATATTTCCCGTGAGAAAATAAAAAACGGCCCTAACAGTTTATGGAGATATATAGATTTACTACCTGTTGATCATCCAGAGGTTGGGCTGGCAGCAGGATTTACACCACTTATCAAAGCTGAAAACTTAGGAAGAGAATTAGGACTTAACAATTTATATATAAAAGATGACTCTGTAAATCATCCAACTCTTTCTTTTAAAGATAGAGTTGTTGCAGTTGCTTTATCTAAAGCAAAAGAGTTTGGATTTGATACTGCTGCGTGTGCTTCAACAGGGAACCTTGCAAACTCAGTAGCTGCAAATGCTGCATCAGCAGGAATGAAATGTTTCGTGTTCATACCATCAAACCTTGAAACAAACAAAATAATAGGTAGTCTTGTTTTTGATCCCATTGTTGTTGCAGTAGATGGTAATTATGACGATGTTAATAGATTATCTTCAGAAATAGCAAATGAGTTTGGATGGGCTTTTGTTAATATTAATGTAAGACCTTTTTATTCTGAAGGCTCTAAAACACTTGCATTTGAAGTTGCTGAACAGTTGGGATGGAAAGCACCTGATGCAGTTGTGGCACCGTTAGCTTCAGGATCACTCTTTACAAAAATATGGAAAGGATTTAATGAACTCAAAACTGTTGAGATATTAGATAAAGATGAGAAAATGCCAAGGATGTACGGGGCTCAGGCTTCTGGTTGCAGCCCGATATACAAAGCATTTAAAGAAGGTAGAGACTTTATAAAACCAGAAAAACCTGACACTATAGCAAAATCAATAGCAATTGGTAATCCAGCTGATGGGCCTTATGCTGTAAAAGTGGCTAAAGAAAGTAACGGTGATATGGAAATTGCTACAAACGAAGAGATTATAGAAGGAATGAAGCTTTTAGCAAAAACAGAAGGTATATTTACAGAAACAGCAGGTGGAACAACAATAGCAGTTCTTAAAAAGTTTGCAGAAGCAGGAGCATTTGATAAAGATGAAGTAGTTGTTGCTTATGTTACAGGAAACGGCTATAAAACAATGGAAGTTCTTGAAGGTCATCTAAAATCTCCTATACATATCAAACCTTCATTACATGAATTTAAAGAAAAGGTTATCGGACAGGTCGTTGAATCATCAGAAAAATAAAAGAAATTTAAGGAGGAAATTATGGCTGTAACAGTTAGAATACCAACAGCATTAAGAAGAGTTACACAGGGTCAAGGTGAAGTTCAGATAGAAGCGTCAACAATTGCAGAATTAATTGAAAATTTAGAAAAAGAATTTCCTGGAATTAAAGAAAGATTAGTTGATGAGAATGGTGAAATAAGAAAATTTGTTAACTTTTTTGTGAATGATGAAGATATCAGATTTTTAGAAGGTAAAGACACAAAACTTAAAGATGGAGATGTGGTAGCAATTATACCGGCAATAGCTGGAGGTAAATAATAATGGATTCGATGAAACTTAAACTTATTTATCCTGAAGATAAGATTAAAGAGCCTCTCCTAAGCAAAATGTGTAAAACATTTGATGTTGATATCAATATAAGAAAGGCAAATGTACAGGAAAATATTGGATGGTTAGAACTTGAGATGAAAGGTTCTGACGAAGAAATAGAAAGAGCAATTAACTGGCTTGTGGAACATGGAGTAGAAGTTTCACCATTAGAAGGTCAGGTATTTACAGAATAATGGGTCTTAACGACCCATTCATTTATAGGTTGAACAAGTGAGTAAAAAGTTAGCCGTAGTCGATATAGGAACATACTCAACCCGTCTTCTTATAGCAGCAATCCCAGAAAATATTCCAAAAGATAAAGTTGTAGAAAATATCAGGACGATTTTTTCCGTAGGGAAAATAACAGCCTTAGGAAGGAATCTAAACAAAAATGGATATTTAGAAGATGAGGCAATAAAGGAAACCTTAGCAGTTCTAAAAGAATATGTGGCTGTAGCAAAACAGTATAAGGTTGAAAAGATTATCGGATACGCTACACAGGCTTGCAGGGTTGCCCAGAACGGTAAACAATTTTTAGAAAAAGTAAAAGAGTTAGGTATAGATGTTCGTCTGATATCAGGTGAAAAAGAGGCTTATTTTTCTTTTCTGGCTACAGCTTACAGCATAAGACCTGAAGGTAGTTTTGTTGTGATAGATCAGGGTGGAGGAAGTACAGAATATGCTTACGGTAAAAAGGAAGACGGTGAGTATAAACTGATTGATTCAATCTCTTTTTCTTTTGGTATCGTCAACCTAACAGAACGTTTTATTAAGAACGATCCTCCTAAAAAAGAAGAACTTCAAGAAATGAAAGATTTTATAAAAAATCAGATAACCACAGCATATGAAAAAATGAAAAAAACCGATCTTTTAATCGGATTAGGCGGTACGATCACCACACTTGTTGCCCTTGAGTACAATATTTATCCTTACAGCTCAGAAAAAGTTCATGGAAGAACATTAACATACGAAGCCGTTCATAAATGGCTTGAAAAGTTGTCATCTATTACTGTAGAAGAAAGAAAGAAAATACCTATGATTGAAGATCAAAGGGCAGAAACTATCATATCAGGTATCAATATTTTTGAAACTACACTTGAAACATTTAAAAAAGAAATCATAAAAGTAAGTGATAAAGGTCTTAGACACGGGGCAATTATTTACGAATTTTTAGAAGGTTTCGATTCATAATTCTCTTTTTTTCTTTCATTTGAAAATCTTTTAGATTTTAAAACAAACTTATATTTAGGAGAAAATATCTGTTCTTCTCCAAGCTTTCCATAAATTTCAACATCACCTCTATCTATACAGTAAGAGTTATACGCAGCTATAATACTTTCAACTTCCCTTGCAAGCATTTTTCTATCTGTGGATAGAATATTTCTATCAACGATTATTCCTGTTTTAGGAAGTTTATACAGTCTCTGTTCTATTCCTTCCCTTGTTGTTATAGGTAAAACTTCCTTTTTTATCATTCTTTCATAAAACGGTTGAGTATAAACCCTTGCAACAAGCTTTTTTGATGTATTTTTTATATTTTTCTCATTTGCAAGCTCATAACCTAACAGTGTGTACAGTTTATTAAACAGTTCAAAACTGTATTTTGGAACACCCACAATCTCTTTGTTTTCTAAAATAGGAGGTTCTAATCCTAACTGCTTTTCAGCCTCGGTTTGCTCATGATGAATGTAAAGTGGTGCATTTACAGAAATAATTCTGGCTCTGTTATGTTCTAAAAACCATAAAAGTCCTTCCTTCCAGAAAGTGTTTATAGATTTAACTACCTTATTTTCATCCATTACAGCAACAACAAAAGTTCTATCTTTTCCTACGTCTATTCCTACATACATTTTTATAAATACTTCTCCAAAATTTTATTAACTAAAATGATAACTATTTTTAAGAAAATTTTTATGATATTAGTCGGCAGTATATTTGATTACATTTACCTCTTCTAAAGTAATCAGTCCACCTTTTATAAATGGTTCTATTTTAGGGATTACATCTTTGATTTTTTCTTCCCTATCTACTGCTTCTATCACTATAGGAAGATCTTCAGAAAGAGCTAATATTGAAAAAGAATGTATCCGTGAAGAAGCACCGTACCCTAATATCCCTCTTAAAACTGTGGCACCTGCTATATCGTTATCTTTTAAAATCTGCACAATCTTTTTATAAAGAGGTTTTCCATCTGCCCTGTCATTTTCCCCAATAAAAATTCTGATTAAAACAGCTTCTCCCTGTATTTTCATTTTATCTACCTTTTAAAGTAAAGTTTTAGCAGTTATCAAACCTAAAAATCCTGCAGTTAATGAAAAAACATTATTCAACATAACATTTATCACACCTTTAAAATACTCTCCGTCTTGAAAAAGGGCAATAGTTTCATAAGAAAATGAAGAGAATGTTGTAAATGCTCCTAAAAATCCAACGGCAAAAAACATTCTCCACAAAGGATCAAGTGTAAGCTTTTCTAAAAATAAGATCATAAAAAATACAAGAATAAATGAACCTAATGTATTAACAACCAGTGTTCCGTAAGGAAATTCTGTTCCGAAAAGTTTTGCAGAGAATAAAACAGTCAAAAAACGGGAGACGGCACCTAAGGCACCGCCTAACGCCACTACCAATATAGTTTGTAACATTTATTATTTACCTATCAATCCTTCAACAGGTGATGAGGCAGAAGCATACATTTTCTTAGGAATTCTACCTGCAAGGTACGCAAGTCTTCCTGCTTTAACTGCATATTTCATAGCAACAGCCATTTTAATAGGATCTTTTGCTCCTGCAATAGCTGTATTCATAAGTATTGCATCTACACCTAACTCCATTACTTCTGTAGCATCAGAGGCAGTTCCAATTCCTGCATCAACAATAACAGGAATATTTACGGCTTCTTTTATAAAAACTACATTGTATGGATTTTGCATTCCAAGTCCTGAACCAATCGGTGCAGCTAAAGGCATAACAGCAGCACATCCAATATCTTCAAATCTTTTAGCCATTATTGGATCATCTGTGATGTATGGTAGAACTGTAAAACCATCTTTTACAAGTATTTCTGCTGCTTTCAATGTTTCTATCATATCAGGATAAAGTGTTTTTTCATCACCGATAACTTCCAATTTAACAAATCCATGTCCTAAAGCCTCTCTTGCAAGTCTTGCAGTCAAAACAGCTTCATCGGCAGTATAACAACCTGCTGTATTTGGAAGTATCATTATTTTAGACGTATCTATATAATCTAAAAGATTCTCTTTATTCGGATCTGTTATATTAACCCTTCTTACAGCAACGGTTATCATCTCTGCACCTGATGCCTCTGTTGCTTCCTTTGTTTCCTGAAAACTTTTGTATTTACCTGATCCAACTATAAGCCTTGAGCTAAATTCTTTTCCACCTATAACTAACTTGTCATTTTCCAAAAGTTTATTATCATCTATCATACTGGTCACCTCCTACATTGTTTAAATAATTCTAAATAATATATAATTTTTCACCTTTTTCTACAATATGAGCTTTCCTATGGAGTTCGCTTTCAATCAAGCCTTTAAATACTTCCTGAATCTCTTCTTCTCCGTGAATTATAAATGTTGTTTTCACGCCTTCTATGTTCCCTAACCAGTCTAAAAGGGTTGGTTGATCTGCATGTGAGGAAAATCCATTAATCGTATAAATTTTTGCTTTCACTGCAATTTCTTCACCATAAATTCTTACAGTTTTTGCTCCATCTATAATCTTTCTTCCTAATGAACCTTTAGTTTGATAACCAACAAAAATTACACTACTTTCAGGTCGCCACAAGTTGTGTTTTAGATGATGTTTAACTCTACCGCCTGTACACATTCCACTTCCTGCCAAAATTATTGCCCCATTTTCGATTGCATTAATTCTTTTAGATTCCTCAACTGTTTGTGTAAATGTCACATACGGAAAAACAAACGGATTTTTTCCACTTTCCACCATCTTTCTCGTTTCTTCATTAAAATATTCAGGAAATTGTAAAAATATCTTAGTTGCTGAAATTCCTAAAGGGCTGTCTAAAAAAACCTTACACGGTGGAAGTTCACCATTGTCATAAAGCTGCCTGAGGATATAAAGAACTTCCTGCGTTCTTTCCACTGCAAATGTGGGAATCACTATGTTTCCACCGTCTTTAAAAGATTGGATAATAGCTTCTTTAAATTCTTGAATAGACTCTTCTAAAGATTTGTGTCTTCTGTTTCCATATGTTGACTCTGTAAACACGTAATCTGCATAAAACTGATCTTCAAGTGGTTTGATTATAATTCGCTTTCTCATTCCCAGATCACCTGAAAATACAACAACTTTTTCTTTTTGACCATCTTTTATTTTGAATTCTACAAACGCCGAACCTAAAATATGTCCTGCATTTTTATAGGTTACTGTAATGTTATCTGTAAGATTAAACGGTTCATGATATTCAGGAAATCTCCTAAAATGTGTCATTGCTTCATAAACATCATCTTCATCATATAGTGGAGGCTTAACCTCTTCAGGATGTCCTCTTCTCAGTGCTTTTCTAAGATTTGTTTTATATTCTTCTGCCATTACATTTGCAGAATCTAAAAGCATTATTCTTGCTAAATGATAAGTAGGCTTTGTAGCTATTATTTTTCCTTTAAACCCTTCTTTTACAAGTTTTGGTATCCTTCCGATATGATCTATATGTGCGTGAGTTACAACAAGATAGTCTATACTTTTAGGGTCAAAACCAAATGGTTCATAATTCATATCTTCATTTTCACCCTGAAACATACCACAATCTACTAAAATCCTGATATTTCCAACCTGTAAGAGATGACAGGAACCTGTAACAGTTTTTGCAGCACCGAATGAACGAACTGTAACGTCCATTTTATCCTCCTTTAGTGATGGTGACCTATACCAAATGCTCTTAAAATTGCCATCACTCCGAAAAATATGATTATTAAACCAGAACTACCTGCTAATTTTTTTCTTAGGGAAGGTGAAACCATTTCAAACACTCTACTTGCAAAAAGCATGGCTGGAACTGTTCCAAGTCCAAAGAAGAACATATCAAGCATTCCTTTTAAAGGTGTTGGCTCGAAAATGGCTTTCATTAACATACCATACACAAGTGGACACGGAAGAAAGCCGTTAAACATTCCTAAAAAAAACGGATTTTTTCTAAATTTTGATAAAATCTCTGCAACTGCCATAAATATAGGGTCTAAAAATGGAACTCCTTTTTCCTTTATATTCCCTAAAACCTGAAGTCCGAAGAATATCATAAGAATACCTAAAATCACAGATAAGATTTTTTGAAAAACTTGAAATTCTAATTGGTGAAAAAACATTCCAAGGTATCCTGCAACAAATCCAAGAAAAGAATAGCTGAATATTCTTCCTGCATTATATAAAAGATTTCCTATAAGCCATGAACGGTGTTGAATAAGAGGTGGAATGTATCCACACATTCCGATACAGTGGTAAGAGCCTAAGAAACCAGCTAAAGTGATAAGTAAAAGCTCTAACAATGAAATATCCTTATATGAATATTTCATTGTTAGAGCT
>JALVEZ010000193.1 GCA_027030405.1 Hydrogenothermaceae bacterium
AAATCTGTTCTATAGATTTAATGATATTTTTTATTCCTTGTTCTTCTGATTGATCTTTTGCTTTTCCAGGATGGAAAACATAGTAATCGATTCCTAATTCCTCACATAAAGAAATCTCTTCAATCATTCCCTGCACCGATTTTTGCCTTAGTTCTTCATTGTCTGATGCAAGGTTAAAAAGGTATGAACCGTGTGCAACTAAAGGATAAATATTGAATTTTTCTTTTTTCTCTAAAAAAAGTTGCTTCTCCTTTTCACCTTTTTCTTTCCACGCCCATGCCCTCGGCGAGCGTAAAAAAAACTGTATCGTTGTTGCATTAACTTCTTTTCCTCTATCGAAAACTAGGTCTATTGATTTTGCTGATGATACATGAGTTCCTATATTTGCCATCTTTTCCTCAATTTTATAATGATAGTCTATAAACTCCGGTTATATAAGGATTTGATATTTTCTCATTTCCTATTGTAGTATTTGGGCCGTGTCCACAAATAACTGTAGTCTCTTCTGGAAGTTTCATTAGTTTTTGTAAGGATTGTTTTAGCTGTTCAGGGTTTCCACCTGGAAGATCTGTTCTTCCTACTGAGCCTTGAAATAGTGTGTCACCTGCCACTAAGATTTTGTTTTTTTGATCATAAAAACAAACTCCTCCAGGAGTATGTCCTGGGGTCTCTATTACTTTTAATTCTGTATTTCCAAATTTTATAGTATCTCCTTCTTTCAGATTAAAATCTGGTTCTGGACATGGAACTGCTCCAACCATTTCTGCAAATCCAGGAAATATATCATTATTTGTTAGGAATACATCTTTTTCATTCAGATAAAAAGGAATATCAAATACTTCTTTTAAATATCCTACCTGCCCAACGTGATCTAAATGTCCATGGGTGTTGATAATAGCAACTGGCTTATAGCCTTCTAATTCCGCCTTAATCCTTTCACCTTCTGCACCAGGATCAATTATCACTGCCTCTTTCGTATCATCATCTACCAAGATTACTGTATTTTCCTGAAGTGCACCTACAGGTATAACTTTAAACATAAATACTCCTTAAGTCTCTGATATTTAAATAGGAATATATAAATATCAATTTTAAAATCAAGATTCTTCTACGTTTTTCTTTAAATATTTGTTATCAACAAATGTTGTTGTATATGTTCCATCAAGAAATTCTTTTTCATTGAGAATTTTTTCATGGAAAGGTATAGTTGTTTTTAAACCTTCAAGTTTAAACTCTTTTAAAGCCCTTTTACCTCTTATAATGGCTTCTTCTCTTGTTCTTCCTTTAACTATAAGTTTTGCAATTAATGAATCATAATAAGGAGGAATTTTGTACCCTTTGTATATATGTGTATCAACTCGCACTCCGTATCCACCTGGAAGGTATAGATCTTCAATTGTTCCTGGATTAGGAACAAATTTTTCAGGATCTTCAGCATTTATTCTGAATTCTATTGCATGTCCTTCAGGTTTTATGTCCTCTTGTGTAAAATCTAACTTCTGTCCATCTGCTATTAACAACTGCCATGCCACAAGGTCTATTTTTGATGTTTCTTCAGAAACAGGATGTTCAACCTGTATCCTTCCATTCATTTCTATAAAATAAAAGTTCATATCTTTATCTACAATAAATTCAACTGTTCCTGCACCAGAGAAGTTTACCTGTTTAGCAAACTTTACTGCCGCTTCACCCATCTTTTTTCTGACTTCATCGGTGATAAAAGGAGAAGGGGATTCTTCTAAAAGTTTTTGATGTCTTCTCTGGATAGAACATTCTCTATCTCCTATATAAACAACATTTCCATGTTCATCAGCTAATATCTGTATTTCAATATGTTTAGGATCTAATATAAGCTTCTCTATATAAACTCTTCCATCTCCGAATGATGCTTCTGCTTCTCTTTGTGCAACAGGAAGAAGTCTTGTTAATTCTATTTCTGAATGAACGGCTCTCATTCCTCTACCACCACCGCCGGCAGCAGCCTTCAAAAGAACTGGATATCCTATTTCTTTTGCTATTTCCAAAGCTTCTTTTAATGTTTCTATTGGAGGACTTCCAGGAATGACTGGAACACCAGCCTCTATTGCTGCTTTTCGTGCCAGAGCTTTATCTCCTGTAAGTTCTATTGCATGAACAGATGGCCCAATAAATTTTATGTTGCTTCTTTCTAATATAGAGGCAAAAGTAGGATTTTCTGCTAAAAATCCATATCCAGGATAAACTGCATCTGCATTTGTTATCTCAATTGCAGATAAAATGCTTGGGATATTTAGATAGCTTTGATTGGCAGGAGCTGGCCCAATACATATAGAAATATCAGCCAAATCTTTGTGTATAGAGTCTTTATCACCTTCCGAATATACGGCTATTGATTCACCACCAAGTTCTCTAATAGCTCTTATTGCTCTAACTGCTATTTCTCCTCTGTTTGCGATCAGTATCCTTTTAATGTTTTTTAACACAGTTCACCTCTAAATATAGAAAGTTAATTGTTTAATATATTATAACCTGACTTGCGTATGAGATTGAAACAATCGCATATTTTACAATTTTAGTTTAAATTGTATTTAAGATCGAAAGTTAGATTGTTTTTAAAATTAGCTTAAAATCTCTTTAACATCTATTTGTATTTTACAACTGTTTTTTAAAGTGATTTCTAAGATTCCATCGTCACTGTCAAAATATTTATCATATTTTCCGTTTAGAAGATGGAAAACTCTTACTTTTTTTATATCAGGATAAGCAAGAATATAAAATGGAACTTTTTCTCTCTGGTATATCTCATATTTCAGATATTCGTCTCTTTGTGCTGTTGATTTTGAAACTACTTCCACTATTATTTCAGGGGCTTCTTTTAAATATTCTTCTATATTTTTACATATAACAACTAAATCAGGTCTTAAAACAGTATCCTCAGAAACTATCCAGTCAAGCTCTGGGTAAACTTTACAGTTTTTATCACATGATTCCAATTGATTGGCAATTTTCCTGCCAATTTCAAAAGCAATTTGCTGATGTTTTCCAAAAGCTGAAGGTGCCATTGCATATGGAATACCTTCAATCAGTTCCCAGTCTCCTTCCCATAGTTTATAGTCATCAATGGTATATTTTGGTAGATACCTGGTAACGATATTCATAAGTAAGTACCTCAATTTTTAAATGCAAATTTATATTAAATGTAAATGTAATAATTTTATGAACAAAAGCAATTATCTCTTTAGAAACCCAAATTTTATTCCTTGTTTCTACTCATTTTATAAAAGCGTTTTTTATAAAAGCGTTATTTTTTACTTTGGATCTTACTTAATAGAGTTTCCTTTTTCTATCTGAAGTTAATTGTTTTATACATTATATACGATAATTATTTATGTTAGTTTTAATAATGTATCTGGTTGCTAAAATGAACAATAATCCTGAAACAACTCAAGAGAATAAAGTATATTTTCGCAGAAAATTCCCTATCCTAAGAAGAATGGTCAATGAAGGTCTATTAGACCCTGAAAAGGTTCGAAATGACGAATTTATCAACAGCACTTCAGATTTTACTCAGGTTCTTAAGTATCTAATTGAAAATAATATTATATCTGAAGAGAAAGTAAGAGATTTCTTTGTTAACTCCTTAGGTTCAGAACCTTTTAATAAAATGACAGAAACTGTTCATGTGGAAAAAACTATTTCAGAAATTATCTCAAAATCTTTTATGGAAAATAAGATGTTTTTCCCACTTTCCTATAAAAATGGAATTTTAGAAATTGTTGCTCTTAACCCTTATGATAAGGATATAGTTCAACAGCTTAAATTTTTAGGTATTGAAAATATAAAAATAAAAGTCGGGCTTTATTCAGAAATAAAAGAAATTCTTCATACAGAAGCAGAAACAGTGTCAGAGTTTGAAAGTTTATTGGAGGATGTAGATGAATCTCAAATAGAAGAAGAACAAATATCTTTAGATGAAGAGATAAATATTCATAGTGCTTTAATAGAAGCAGAAGAAGCTCCAATTGTAAAAGCTTCTCGGATTATTATATTAAATGGCGTTAGAAAGGGAGCATCAGATATTCATATAGAACCTTTTGAAAAAGAAGTGCGAATAAGATACAGAATAGATGGTATATTGAGGACTTATCAAAAACTTCCTGCATCAACAAAAGATGCAATAGTGGCAAGATTTAAGATTATGTCAAATTTAGATATCGCTGAGAAACGTTTACCGCAAGATGGAAGGATAAGAGTTAAAATCGATGGAAAACCTATTGATTTAAGGATCTCAACACTTCCAACAGTTCACGGTGAAAAAGTTGTAATGAGAATTCAGAATTCGGAAAATTATCTAAATCTAAAACTCGAAGACTTGGGTTTCGAAAAAGAAAATCTAGAAAAAGTTAGAAAAGCAATATATTCTCCTTGGGGAATGATTTTGGTGACAGGGCCGACAGGTTCTGGTAAAACAACTACTCTTTATACTGTTTTAATGGAAAGAAATGAAGATGACGTAAATATTGCAACAGCTGAAGATCCTGTTGAAGTGGCAATAAACGGTATAAATCAGGTACAGGTGAGAGAAAACATAGGATTTACATTTGCAGAAGCTCTACGTTCATTTTTAAGACAGGATCCTGATATAATATTAGTTGGGGAGATAAGGGATACAGAAACAGCAGAAATTGCTGTTAAAGCAGCTTTAACGGGTCATCTGGTGTTTTCAACATTACATACAAATGATGCACCATCTTCAATAACCCGTTTACATAATATGGGGGTTGAAAAGTTTTTGATAGGAACGGCAGTTAATTTAATTATTGCACAAAGATTGATAAGAAAATTATGTCCTAAATGTAAAAAACCATCAACTTTTCCTGAAGAATTCTGGCTGAAGCTTGGATTAACTGAAGAACAAATAGAAAAAGGCCAATTCTATATGCATAATCCATTAGGTTGTGAACATTGTAATCATACAGGATATAAAGGAAGAGTTGCCGTACATGAGATACTTGAAGTTAATGAAGATATAAGAAAAGCCCTTTTAAAAAATGCATCAGAAGATGAGCTTAGAGAAATATTTTTGAAAAACGGTGGAAAAACATTATTTGAAGATGCATTGGTAAAAATATCAAAAGGTATAACAGATTATGCAGAGGTAGAGAGGGCATTAAAACAAGATTAAAGGAGGTATTATTTCTATGGAAAATTTAGATAGAGAAATGGTAGAAATTTCCCTTGAGGAAATAGCTGAAGAAGCAGTAAAGAAAGGGGCATCGGATATACATATTACTGCAGGTGTTCCTCCTGTAATGAGAATCGATGGAAAAATTATAAAGATGGAAAGATATCCTGTCCTATTTCCAAAAGACACGCAAAAGATGATCTACTCTATTATGAGTGAAAAGCAGAAAAGGAAATTTGAAGAACAAGGTGAAGTAGATTTTTCTTTTGGAATAAAAGGCATTGGGCGTTTTCGGGTAAACGTCTTTATGCAAAGAAATACAGTTTCTGCTGCATTAAGAACAATTCCTTTTGAAATCAAGCCTATGGATCAGTTAGGTTTAAATCCTGTTGTAAAGGAACTTTGTAAAAAAAGTATGGGAATTATTTTGGTAACAGGACCGACAGGTTCTGGTAAAACAACTACACTTGCTTCTATGATTGACTATATAGATGAAAATTTTCCTTATCATATAATTACAGTTGAAGATCCGATTGAGTATTTATTCCATCATAAAATGTCTATTGTTAATCAAAGGGAAGTTGGAGCAGATACAAAAAGCTTTGCAACTGCACTAAAATATGCATTAAGAGAAGACCCAGATGTTATTCTTGTTGGTGAGATGAGGGATCTGGAAACAATTAAGACAGCATTAACTGCAGCAGAAACAGGGCACTTGGTATTTGCAACACTTCATACAAACACGGCAGTTCAGACGATAAACAGAATTATTAATGTGTTCCCTGAAAACGAGCAGCAGCAAATAAGAACAGAATTAAGTTTTGTGCTTCAAGGTGTTATCTCTCAAAGACTTTTACCTAAAGTTGGTGGTGGGCGTGTATTGATACATGAAGTTTTGATACCAAATACTGCCATAAGAAACCTTATAAGAGAAGATAAAATACATCAAATTTACGGAACAATGCAGACAGGTCAGGCAGGAACAGGAATGCAAACGATGAATCAGTCGCTAATAAATGCACTTAAAAAGGGTTGGATTACAAAAGAAGACGCACTTAAAGTAACTCCAGAACCTGCAGAGTTAGTAAGATTAATGAATCAACTACAGATAAGATAGTAGGGAGGAAGAAAGGTGAAGATAAAATATGTTGCAAGGGATGCTTATGGTGTCAAAAGAGAAGGTATTATAGAAGCTGAATCCTTAACGGATGCAGAAGAAAATCTTGTTTTACAAGGTTTTCAGGATATAAAATTAACCATTACTGAAAAAATAGGGAAAGGAAAGAAAAAAGGAGAAGGAATAACCCTTTTTAAACCAAAGGTAAAAGAAAAAGACCTTGCTATATTTACAAGACAGTTAGGTGCCCTTATTAATGCAGGGGTTGGTGTGACAGAAGCTTTAGAGATTCTTTCAGAACAACTTCCAAATAAAACATTGGCACAGGCTATTGCTAAAGTAAAAGATGAGGTTGTTCAAGGTTCATCTTTATCAAGTGCAATGAAAAAACATACAAATGTTTTTGGAGAATTTCTTACAAACATTATAGAAGCAGCTGAAGAATCAGGTAGCTTAGATGTCATGTTAATGAGAGCAACAGAATATTTTGAAAAAATTGCTGCTATAAAAAGGAAAATTATAAGTGCTTCCTGGTATCCTGCAGCGGTTGTTACCATTGCCACCTTAATAGTTTTAGGTATTTTAACATTTGTTGTTCCAACATTTGCAGAATTATACAGTGGTTTTGGTGCAAAGCTACCATTCTTAACACAGATTATATTAAATGCCAGTAATTTTATAAAAGGTAATATTCTTTATATAATCGGTGGAATTATTGGATTTGTGTTTCTGATTTCTTACCTGAATAGAACCGAAGGTGGTAAAAAATTCTTCCATAGATTATTGCTTAGACTTCCGCTTTTAGGAGAAATATTTAGAAAAGGTGCTATTGCTAAATTTGCAAGAACATTATCTACTCTTATCAGTGGTGGTGTACCTATTATGAGAGCTCTTGAGATTTCTTCTAAGGTTTCTGGAAACGTCATAATCGAAAAATCAATTATGAAATCTAAAGATGAAGTTGAAAGAGGTAGACAACTATATCAAGCACTTGACCCAGAAGTGTTTCCGGCTATATTCATAGCAATGGTTCGTGTTGGTGAAAATACAGGTAGATTAGATGAGATGCTCAGCACAATTGCAAACTTTTTTGAAGATGAAGTTGATAGAGCAGTCGATGGATTGCTCTCATTAATTGAGCCATTACTTATACTGTTTATAGGAACAATAGTTGGATTTATTATAATTGCTTTATATTTACCAATATTCAAAATTGGAGAGCTTATTACTGGATAATGAAAAAAGTTGCGGTAGGACTTAGCGGTGGGGTAGATAGCAGTGTATCTGCCTTACTGCTGAAAGAAAAAGGATATGATGTAATAGGGGTTACTTTAAAACTATCTTCAATAGATAGTTGTGATACAGATATGCAGGTCTGTTGTTCTACTCAAGACATCAAAGATGCAAGACAGGTGGCAAATTTTTTAGGAATAGAGCATTACGTAATTGACTGGGAAGACCTGTTTCAAAGAGAGGTTATACAACCTTTTGTTGAAAGTTATAAAGAAGGGCTTACACCAAATCCCTGCACAACATGTAACAGAAAAATAAAAACTGGAAGATTGGCAAAGTATGTAAAAAAAATATTAGATGCAGACTATTTTGCAACAGGACATTATATAAAAGTTGAAGATCATCCAGAATTTGGAAAAGTGATAAAAAGGGGAAAAGATTTAAAAAAAGATCAGTCTTATTTTTTATCACTTTTAGAAAGAGAAATAATTGATTATCTAATGTTCCCTTTAGGAGATTTTACGAAAGAAGAAGTAAGAGAAATAGCCAAAAAATATAATATTCCTGTTTCTTCAAAAAAAGAGAGTTTTGAGATATGTTTTACAGCAGGAA
>JALVEZ010000194.1 GCA_027030405.1 Hydrogenothermaceae bacterium
ATTTGCTGCAACGGCTATTGCAAAATATTTTTCAAATTTAGGAAAAAATGTTCTTTTTCTTTTAGATTCTTTAACCAGACTTGGAATGGCACAGAGGGAAATAGGTCTTGCAATAGGAGAGCCACCCACAACTAAAGGTTATACACCATCTGTTTTTTCTCTACTCCCAAAGATCATTGAACAGGCAGGAAATTTCAACCAAAAAGGAAGTATCACAGGGATATACACGGTTTTAGTAGAAGGTGATGATCTTACACAGGATCCTGTAGGTGATGCGGCATTAGGGTTTTTAGATGGACATATCATTTTATCAAGGGATTTTGCAAACAAAAGAATCTATCCAGCCATTGATATTTTAAGAAGTGTAAGCCGATTAATGAATCAACTTGTTAGTGACGAAATAATGTTATGTCAATCGGTGATAACTGAGATGTTATCTACTTATAACGAGGCTGAAGATATGATTAACTTGGGACTTTACAAAAAAGGTAGTTCTCCAAAGATAGACCTTGCAATAGAAGTTTATCCTGAAATTGTAAAGTTCTTGAAACAAGAAGTTAATGAAAAGGAAACACTTGCAGATAGTTTTTCTAAAGTTGTCAGCCTTGTTAAATCCATAAAAGAAACAGGAGAGAAAAAATATGGAATTAAATGGGATTAATACATACGGTTCTAATATCGAAAAAAAGATAGTTGATGCAGGTTATGACAACTCAAAAATGGAGAAAGATGATTTCTTAAAAGTTTTGCTGGCAGACATAAAATGGCAGGATCCGATGGAAGCTAAAGATGTGAGCGAATTTATTAACAACACAGTTAAGTTGAGGGAAATGGAAGTGCTGAACAGTTTTGAATCTTCAGTGAAAGCTTTAGACTCTGCAAACACATCAAACGCTCTTTTGATGGCTTCAAATCTCATACACAAAGAGATCAAGTATGAAGGAAATGAAACTTATCTAAAAGATGGAAAAACAAAAGTAGAATTCAGCCTGAAAGATAATGCAGACACTGTTGAAATATCTGTAATGGACAGAAACGGAAATTTAGTTGAATCAAAAAGCTTTACTAACTTAGAAGCAGGGAAAGAGTATCCATTTGAGATAGATAATCCAGAGTTAAGAGATGGCTACTACAAGATCTATATAAATGCTCAAAAAGATGGAAAATCAGTTGACTCAACAATCTATTCAAGGGCATTGGTTGATGGAGTGATAAGAAAAGATGATCAAATAAAAGTGCTCTTCGGAGCAAAAGAATTAGAAATAGAAAAAATTCTTCAAATAGGAGGATAGCAGTATGATTCAATCATTTTACACAGGAAATGGCGGACTTAATGCCAACAAATTCTGGCTTTCAGTTATTTCTGATAATATTGCCAATGTAAACACAGTAGGGTTTAAAGCTGAAAGGGCAAACTTCGAAGATCTAATAGCAAAAAGCATAACAACATTCACAAATGGTTCTCCGAAAAATCTTGAAATAGGCGGTGGAGCTTTTGTAGGAAGTACTGTTAAAGATTTTAGTCAAGGAACATTTATGAACACAAACAACTCGACAGATGTTGCCCTTGATGGGGAAGGTTTCTTTATGTTAAAAGGTGCAGATACTACTTACTACACAAGGAACGGACAGTTCAGACTTGATGCCAACGGTGATATCATAAATATCAACGGTATGAAAGTTCAGGGATGGATGTTAGATGATTACGGAAATATCTCGGGTTCTATAAGTGATTTAAGAGTTCCAACAGCAATAGATCCAAAAGCCACTGCAAATATATCGTTTGAAAACCCAACAAATCTAAATGTTGATTCAGAAATGATTACAGATATTTTAGATACAGGAGATTCTAAAACATTCAATTATGTCAACAGTGTAGAAGTTTTTGATTCTTTAGGTGTTTCTCATCAGGTTGAGTACTATTTTGTTCATAAAGATTCAAACAAATGGAATGTGTTTTCTCTTATTGATGATAGAGCAGTCCAGTATGATGATGGATCTGGAAATAAATTCTCATCTTTAGAAGTTGAGTTTAACAGCAACGGTTCTGTTAACAGTGTAAGTTTTGCTGGGCAAATTACAAACAATACAGGAACAACTGCAACAGAAGATGCAGACACAGGTGCGTTCAATATCTCAGGTTCGCCTTCCAGCATAATGCCAGGAACAATAAAAATATCCGATTTTAAAGGAACTCCTGTCCACTGGATAGATGACGGACATGGAAATATTGTTGATTTAGATGCAGATCAAAAAGTAGTAGGTTCTATAAGCTACGACGATGGAAAAATAAATATTTTTGCTGCAGCAGGAGATACATCAGCTTCTTCAACATTAACAATGGACTTTAATACGTATGACCTTACTCAAAAAGCTACAGTTTCTGACTACACAGCAATTAAAACAGATTCTATCCCTTTAAATAATCCAGATTCTGCAAAACTAAATACAGGTGCAAATCCATTAAGCCTTACTTTTAATGTTGAAAATATAAAACAGCTTTCTTCAGATTTTATCTTTTTTGCAAAACAAGATGGAAACAGTAAAGGTGATTTATTAGGTATTTCTGTAAGTGAAGATGGCGTGATAAAAGGAAATTATAGTAATGGAACAGTAAAAGATCTGGCTAGACTCGCAGTTGCAACATTTAAAGATAAAGAAATGCTTGTAAATAAAGGTGGATTTCTATACATGCCAAATTCTCAAACATTTACACCTGTTATCATCCCTGGTGGAGTTATAAGTAAAATTAGAAGCGGAATGTTAGAGATGTCAAACGTGGATATCAGTCAGGAATTTATAAACCTGATTACTGCACAAAGAGCATATCAGGCTAATGCAAGAACAATAACGACTTCAGATCAGGTTTTACAGGAAACAATGAATATTAAAAGATAATATTTAAAGGGGATAGGAATAAATGGCTGAAGAAAATCAAGAGCAATTAGAACAGGAAGAAGAGAAAAAAGGTGGAGGAAAAAAGAAGCTTATATTTATTGTATTAATTGTTCTGCTGTTAGCTGGCGGTGGTGGTGCAGGTTATAAATTTTTAGTTCTTGACAAGCAAAACAAAGAAGAAGAAAAGAAAAGTGAAAAGATAGTTGAAGAGATCAAGAAAGTGGAAGATGTTGGTGCCCAATATGATCTGGGCACCTTTGTTGTCAACCTTGCAGATACTGATGCAGATAGATACCTGAAGATAACTATTTCCCTTGAAGTTCAGGATCAAACGCTTATACCAGAAATAGAAAAAAGATTACCTCAGATAAAAGATGCCATAACCACACTGCTATTTACAAAAACATCCAGAGATTTAAAGACTGCAGAAGGGATGGAAAAGCTAAAAGAGGAAATCATAAAGAGAGTAAATGCGATTCTACCTTTAGGTGGAGTTAAAAATGTTTACTTCACAGAGTTTGTAATACAGACTGCGTAATGGAAGGTTAGATATGGAAGAGCTGAATGAAATAAAACAAGAGGAAATAGAAGAATTAGAAAAAAAAGATTTATCCTTCCTGTTAGATGTTAGCTTAAAGATAAATGTATCTGTAGGAAAAACAGAAAAGCTTTTCAAAGATGTATTAAAATTAAAAGAGGGAGATCTAATCTCCCTCGATAAAAATGTAGAAGAGTATTTAGATGTTTATCTAAATGGTAAACAGTTTGCAGTGGGAGAAATGATAATAGTAAACGACAAATATTCAGTAAGGATAATAGACCTTGCTTGATTCGGTTTATCTTCTCAAGTTTATAGTTTCATTTGCCATTGTTATAGTTCTTATATATGCAGTCTACTATTTTATTAACAAATACGGACTGAAACTCAACACAGGTTCCCAGGGAAATATAAATGTCAAAGAGATAAGATATCTTCAAAAAAACAAATCATTATGTATCGTTGAAGTAAAAGATACCACCTTTCTACTGGCTTTAGACGAATCAGGGATAAAAAAGATAAAAGAATGGGAAAAAGAAGAATCTCCACAACAACCACCAGAAAATCAAAATTAACTAACCAAAACCTTAAACAATTTTAAACAATTAAACGAAAAGTATATTAATACAAAAACTAAGGGAGTCAGTTTCTATGGAACATTTCGGGTGGGTTACTAAATGAAAAAAGTTGTATTAATATTATTCCTGAGCTTGATCTTTATAAATTCAGGATTTGCAGAAACTTCAGTTGACGCAACTTTAAATCAGATCGGAAAGTTAGACATAACATTAAAAATTTTATTTCTAATTACCATACTAAGTTTAGCCCCTGCAATTCTTATAACTGTCACCTCTTTTACAAGAATTGTAATAATTTTATCCCTTTTAAGACATGCTTTAGGGATTCCGCAAACCCCTCCGAATCAGGTTATTATCGCTTTATCAATATTCTTGACTATTTTTATAATGAAACCAGTTTTTGAAGATATAAACAAAGTTTCCCTTCAACCTTATTTAAAAAAAGAGATAACAGACGTTCAGGCAATATCAAATGCAAAAGAACCTATAAAAGCATTTATGCTAAAAAACACAAGAAAAGAAGACCTGAAACTTTTTTTAGACATTGCAGGAGAAAAACCTAAATCACCTAAAGATGTTTCGCTTATGTCTTTAATCCCTGCTTTTATGATAAGTGAGATCAAAACTGCTTTTGAGGTGGTATTTATTATATTCCTGCCGTTTTTAATAATCGACCTGCTTATAGCCAGTATATTGATGTCTATGGGTATGATGATGATTCCTCCTATGCTGATTTCTTTACCTTTTAAACTTATTCTTTTCATACTGGCAGATGGTTGGGAACTATTAATAAAAGCATTGATAGTGAGTTATAAATGAACTTAGATACGGCAATAACTCTGATTCAGAATATGCTTTATCTTGCCCTTGAGGTGGGAGCACCTGTGATTTTGACTGCGTTTATTGTCGGTTTATTAATAAGTATTTTTCAGGCAGCTACACAGATAAATGAGATGACACTTACGTTTATACCAAAAATAGTTGCTACTATTGTTGCAATGATAATATTCGGTTCATGGATGTTTATGAAAATAGTTGCTTACACAAGGGAACTTTTTGAAATGATAATCAGGCTTTACGGATCATGACACCGATAATAACACCAGAGCAGGCAGTGGCATTAGGTTTAATTTTTACAAGAGTTATCGGGATTTTTATGAGTTTTCCATTTTTAAACACAAACCAGATCCCGCTAAATATAAGAATATTTTTTGTGGTGGCAGTTTCTTTTTATCTTGTAAATCTTCTTGATATAAAAGTGAACATTGCCGACATTTCTGTTTTAACTTTGACACTTTATATAATCAAAGAGCTTATTTTAGGTTTTTTGTTAGGTCTGATTGTCAATATATTTGTTTCTGCTTTTTCATATGCAGCCGAACTTATCAGTTATTTTATGGGATTGACGATTGTTAATGTTTTTGATCCGACTTTCGGTCAGATTTCCGTGTTAGACAGATATTTTATTTTAATTTTTTATATAGTTTTCTTTGTTTCAGGAGCTTATCAGCTTTTGATAGGTGGGCTTATAATGAGTTTTAAAATATTGCCTGTCTATAACTACAATTTTAATGGCTCTGTTTTTCAGTTTGTTTTGGAGAAAACCCCTCTGATTTTTTCAATAGGATTTCAGATAGCATTTCCGTTTGTTTTGATCCTTTTTATAATCAATATAACCCTTGCTTTAATTAACAGGCTCATTCCTCAGATAAACGTGTTTATCGTTGGACTTCCGATGCAGATATTTATTGGACTTGCAGCACTGGCAATCGGTGCATCAACAATTGTGTTTTTATCTGTAACATTACTTGATAATATGACCGAAAGTTATTTAAAAGCAATCCAGATAACAGGAAAATAAAATGGCAAAAGATCCAAGTAAAACGGAAAAAGCCACACCACGGCGGCGGGAGAAGGCAAGAGAAGAAGGTCAGGTAGCAAAAAGTCAGGATATTCCTATATCTGCGACACTTCTTGTTATTTTTTTATTGCTGATTTTTTATGTTCCATTTGCGTATGACTATGCCCTTGCCTACTACAGATATACATTCTCAGATATAACACATCTGATTCCAAATGTTAACAAACAATTTATACTTTATTCTTTAAAGGTTTTTGGAGTTTTGATAGCACCTATATTTATATTTTTACTTTTAACTGGAATCATATCAAATGTTGCCCAGTTCGGGCTGCTATTAACGTTTAAACCGCTTGTCCCAAAATTATCAAAGATCGATCCTATTGCTGGATTAAAAAGGTTAGTCTCATTAAAAACACTTTTTGAGCTTGTGAGGAATCTTTTAAAACTTATAGTGGCGACGGCTATTTCATTTTTTATTCTAAAAGCACTTTTCAGTAACATACTTAGTTTTGGATATATACCTATAAATCAAGAAGCTTACTTTATGATCAAATACACGTTAATCCTTACATTTGCATTTGCCCTCCTGTCTATACCGATCGCCGTTCTTGATTTTGCTTACAGAAAGTTTGATTTTGAAGAAAATATCAAAATGTCAAAACACGAAATAAAAGAAGAAAGAAAACTTTACGAAGGAAATCCCCAGATTAAAAGTGCTATCAGGAAGAAACAGAGAGAGATGTCTATGATGAGAATGATGGCAGAAGTGGCTAAGGCAGACGTTGTTATCACAAACCCAGAACATTTTGCAGTGGCACTTAAATATGAAAGAGGAAAAATGGCAGCTCCTAAGGTTATAGCAAAAGGACAGGACAATATAGCCCAGAAAATAAAACAGATAGCAAGAGAAAACAACGTTCCAATAGAGGAAAACCCACCTTTAGCAAGAGCTTTATATAAATCCTGTGAAGTTGGAGATTTTATCCCTGAAAATCTATATGTGGCAGTGGCAAAAATACTTGCCAAAATTCTCCAGAAACAAGGAAAAGTTTGATTTCCAACTTGAAATCAACCACAGTTATTCTATATTGTAATTCAGGTTCTTAATATGTTAGTATTTACTAACTAAATACAGGAGGTCAGAAATGAAGATATGGAAGCCGCCAGCAGAAAATCTACCTAACGTGATAGATAGACTTAAAGAAGGAATTGTTTTTCCACTATTTTTTCAGATACTTCACACTACAGAATATGCAGACAAGTTAACTGAAAAAGTTGTAACAATGTTTGTTCCAACGGAAGATACGTTAGATCTTCTCTCAGCAGACCAGATCGCACAGCTTCAATCGGCACTTAAAGATGAAAAGAAAGCAAAAGAAATAATAGAAAATCATCTGATCGACAGGGCAATTTCTTTAAAAGAGATGCTGGATATAAAAGAACTTACAACATTAAGTGGTAAGAAAATTTCAGTAGATGTTGGTTGTGAGATCAGAGAGGACTATGAATTCTCCATTGATAATGCCTGCCGTGTTCATGCTCTTATAAATGGGAATAAAATAGAAACTGCAAATTTAGTATGTTTTAACGGATTTATTCATCTGATCAAAGGTATCATTTTATAACTCGTCTGCCTCTGTATTCGGAGGCATTTTCTTTTAAACTATCCTCTTCTTTTCCTGTAAAATTTTCATATATTTTCTTAAAAAGAAAAAAGGATAAAAATGCTAAATTCAGATTTTATTCCACTTGCAGAAAGGGTAAGACCTAAAACTTTAGAACAGTTTGTAGGACAGGAAGAGATCCTGTCAAAAGGAAAGCCCCTTTATCAGATGATAAAATCTGGTAATCTGTCTTCAATTATTCTGTGGGGGCCTCCAGGAACAGGAAAAACAACCCTTGCAAAAATAATTGCCAAAGAGATAGATGCAGATTTTTATGAATTGAACGCAATTTCTTCAGGTGTGAAAGAAGTAAGGGAAATAATCAAAAAAGCAGAAGAAAATAAAGGTCTTTTCAGAAAAAGAATAATTCTGTTTATAGACGAAATCCACAGATTTAATAAATCACAGCAAGATGCACTTCTGCACAGCGTTGAAAACGGAACAATCACTTTAATAGGAGCAACAA
>JALVEZ010000195.1 GCA_027030405.1 Hydrogenothermaceae bacterium
TACAGGCTAAAAAAAACTGTGTACGGAATACCTGAAAAAAAAGCCATATTTATTGAAGAAAAGGTTAACATTCCTTCCAAGTTTCTTTTCAGGCTGATAAAAACCTTAACAGACATTAGCATTCCAAAATTCAAAGAGTATGTAATTGTTCCATTTGACCAGCAAGTAAGAAGGTTTTTCCAGGAGTTTGACATACTAACCTTTGATATCTGTTTAGCATTATTAAATCTAAATAAAACAAATGTTAGTATTCATGAAATTTATAAATTTCTTAAAAGAAACAACATTCCACCTTCATCAAAATACCAGTTATTACCAATACATAAAAGATTGGAAAATATCTCAAATAAAATAGGAATTTCTATAGAAAATGATTATGTTAAAATCTCAGACACAGGATTTCTTGATCTATTCAGCATAAAAAGATCTTTCTTTGTTTTACCAGATGAAATTTTTACAAAAGACTCAAAACTAACCTTTCAGAAAAAGATCTCTTATTATCTGCTTTTTCTAACACAGGTCAAATATCTAAAAAAAGATAAAAAGCCTGTAAAAATGTCCACTATATTTAATAGAACAGGAATAGATATTCTTCAAATACATAAGAAGAAAGGGTTTCCCTATGTTGAAGAAAAGTTTCATTCTGCCGTTGATATTTTAGATAGTTTTGTAAAAATTCATTGCAAAGGTATATACAAAAATCTGAAATCCTTTTTAGATACAAAAATAGAAATAAAGCCCACCTCCAGATACAAAAGTTTAATTCATACATGTATTACAGAGGAAAAAACAAAATATAAATATTGAAAATAAAAAACTCCCAAATATTAAATATATCCTAATAAAATTACCGCCTGATAAAATTTAACAAACTTTTCTTTTTCCACATAGGAAGCTAATTATGAGCCTGAGAAAACTTTTGATCATTTATCTTTCTATAATGGTTCTGGTTGTTCTTCCTTTTTTGTATATATCAATAATGAAAGTTCACCAGAGCATCATCTATAAAAAAACAAAAAAAGATACACAGATAATTGCAAAACAAACATTCAACTCAATGTATCAGATAATGAAAAAAGGGTGGCAGAGGGAAGATCTTATAGAATTTCTTGCGAGTATAAAATCAAACTTTAAAAACAGTCCATACGCTGTAAACGTTTATAGAACAAAAAAAGTTGAGGAGTTGTTTGGAAAGGTTAAACAGCCTCCAATGACTGAAGATATCATTAAATCAATAAAAACCAAAAAACAGTTCACTTCAGAAAAAGAAGGAAAAATTGATTACATCTTCCCTGTCACAGCAAAAGGGGTATGTTTAAGATGCCACCATAACGCAAAAGCCGGTGATGTTCTGGGAATTATACAGGTGAGTGCAGATCTGAAATCAATAATATCAAAAACAAGAAAGGATTTTTCAAAAACCCTCCTTACGATAATCATTTTTCCGTCAGCTGTTGCCCTGATACTTGGCTTTTATCTCACAAGGAGGGTCAGATCTGGTATCCAAAAACTTAATGACGAAGTCCAAAAGATCTCAACAATGAAAGATCTCCAGAAAATACAAAAAAATCAGTTCAACTTCCCAATAAAGGAATTTAATCAGATATTTGGGGGGATCAAAGAAATAGTGGAAAAAATGACAAATATAGCTGTAGATAAAGAAATATTAGAGATGGAAATAGCCCTACTTGAAAAGTTCATAATAACATCAGACGTTGTCAAAAACTGGAAAGATTATGTCAACCTATTGTTAAAAGAAATAAACAAAGCTATGCCTGTTCATATGATATTTTCCGTCTTTAAATCTGGAGACGAAACTTTTGAAACAGAAATATTCTGGTATTTTGAACCTGAAGCAAAACTAAAGAAAAGCGTAGAAAACCTGATAAAAGAAACCCTTATACAAACATTTGAAATCCCTGAAGAAGAGATTGAGGTTTATACAAACCACAACATATCCGGCGGTAAAGCATGTGTTTTAAGCTCCAGTTATAA
>JALVEZ010000196.1 GCA_027030405.1 Hydrogenothermaceae bacterium
TGGCACAGGCGGAACAGTAATGGGAACAGGAAGAAGGTTAAAGATTTTTAATGAAGATATTCAGATTGTCGGTGTCCAGCCTGACAGCCCATTTCACGGTATAGAAGGACTCAAATATATAGAAACAAGCATAAAACCAGGTATTTTCGATGAAAACAGATTAGATAGAACTATGTTTATCGGAACAGACATATCGTACGAAAGAGCCCGTTCCCTTGCAAAATATGAAGGAATCTTTGTAGGTCAATCCTCAGGTGCAGCATTTGAAGCTGCGATAAAACTTGCAAGAGAAATAGACGAAGGAACTATTGTATTTATTTGCCCTGACGGCGGAGAAAAATATCTAACCACTGCACTTTGGGAAACTGAATAAATCAATCTCCAATTGTTAAAAAGAAACCCTTTTCTTGTCGCTTTGGGATTAAACTTTTTAAACTATGAATCTGTACTAATAAGTTTTTTTGCCGTTAATTCCTAAAAAAATTTTCGAATTCACTCAATTACTATAATATCAATATTAATCATTTTTTTATACATTTATTTAATTTTTTATCAAAAGTTTCTATATAGTACTGTTCAGACATGGCACATAAGATACAATCTACAAAATCTAAATTCTTATGACCATAAATATCCAAAGCTTTTAAAATAAAATTTTTGTTTTCTGTTTTTATCCCTCTTAAAGTGATTAGATTTCTAAGAGTTTGAGAAATCTCTTTTCTATCCACTTTATAAAACTTCTCCAAAACGTAAACAACTTCGGCAATTACAAATTCTTTTAGAAGAATTTCTACTTTAAGATTTAATACTTCATCAAATATGCTTTTAGCTTTTTCAAAAAGTTGTTCATCGTCTTCTAATAAATACCTTAAAATGACATTGGCATCAACTATTTTTATGCTTTTCAACAAATGCTTCTCCTAATACCTCTTTCTCTTCTTCAAGAATTTTTTCAATGTTTTTACCTTTTCTAGCATACTTTTTTAAACTTCCTGCTGGGGAACTGAAAGGTTTTATTATGATTTCATCATCTTTTATTTCCACCAAATAATACTCAGACTTCAGTTTTTTCCTGTATTCTGCAGGAATAGTTATCTGGCCTTTTTTAGTCATTTTTGTAACGTGCATTTCTTACCCCTTAAATTATGTAATACTATAAAATTATAGTAATACAAAGACTCATGCTGTCAAGTTTTTTTACCAAAAATGCTTTCAAATGCTTTTCTTTTGCACTTTTCGCTCAAAAATTAATATTCAGTTATACTAAAAATTAAATTTTAAAAGGACAACTCTTGTTAAATTAAAATGTTGACTTTAATGTTATTTTAAATATAAAATTAACAAAAAATCACAAATGGAGAGTGAGATGAAAAAAATAATAACAGCCGTTGTTTCACCAGCCCTTTTATTTTCAATGGTTTCAGCATCAGAAATCGAGATTCAAAAGATCGTTATCAAAGAAAAAATTGCAAATGAAGCACCTACTCAAAAAGAAATACAAAGAGAAGAAACGAAAGTAACAAAACAGCTTGATTTAGGTGAAATGCTATCAGAGCTATATCCTGAAATTTATCACATCAGAAAAGGAGGAATAGCCAATGATATCGTTTTGAGAGGATTTCAAAGGGATAATATAAATGTGCTGATTGATGGAACAAAAATTTATGGAGCCTGTCCTAATAGAATGGATCCCCCTTCTTTTCTAACAGTCCTTCCTTCCATAGAAAAAATAGAAATTATAGAAGGAGCCTTTGATATTGAAAATCAAGGTTCACTGGCAGGAACAATAAACGTAATCACAAAAGAACCAGAAGAAGGAAAGGGTGGAGAAGCAGATATTACAGTTGGAAGTTTCAGTTATATAAATGGATCGGTTTACGGTTATATTGGGAACAATACAACAAGAGGTTTAATCGGTATCAGTAAAGAATATTCTAAACCTTATGAAACAGGAGAAGGAAAAAAATAACAGAATAC
>JALVEZ010000197.1 GCA_027030405.1 Hydrogenothermaceae bacterium
GCCCTTTATAGATTTTATGGGAAAAAAACTATTATCTTAAAAGACGAA
This sequence comes from Hydrogenothermaceae bacterium, assembly GCA_027030405.1. Classification (GTDB taxonomy): domain Bacteria; phylum Aquificota; class Aquificia; order Aquificales; family Hydrogenothermaceae; genus JALSSE01. The sequence goes on from JALVEZ010000197.1 coordinate 49, forward strand.
GTTAAAATTCCTATTGTCAATAAATATAAACATCCAGAAGAAGTCGGTACGGATAGGCTTGTGAATGCCTTCTCAGCCCTACAAATAACCAATCCTCCTATTATCGTAATAGACTTAGGAACGGCAGTAACATTCGATGTTATTAATGAAAAAGGAGAATACGAAGGAGGGCTGATATTTTTAGGCATAGAAAAAACAAAAGATTGTCTATTTTCAAAAACAGCAAAACTACCAATGACAAATTTCAAAAAGCCTGAACATATTATAGGGAAAACCACTGAAGAGAGTATCCAGTCAGGTCTCTATTACGGATTTAAATCGATGTTGGAAGGTATAGTTTCACAGATTTACAACTCTTTCGAATCAGAGCCTAATATCGTTTTAACAGGTGGAAATGCTAACATCTTTTATAAAGATTTAAATTTCAAATGTGTCATTGAACCTGATCTGACAATGAAAGGTATTCAAAATATATACAAAACAGTTGAAAAAAATAAAAATAACCTTTAGTATTATTTAAACAAACAAAGGGAGTAGTAGTATGAAAAAATATTTATTAATTACAGCTTTATGTTCAGCACTGTTCATAAGTTGCAGTAAAAAAGAAGAAGAAAAAGCCGTAGAACAACAAGAGCAAAAAACCGAAACCACGGCTCCACCACCTGCACCGAAAACGTTAGAAGAACTCAGAGCCGAAGAGTTAGCAAGTATCAAAGATGGAAAAACTCTTTTTACAAAGTTAAATTGTATAACATGTCATGGAGTTGAAGGTGTTAAAACAGGTCCTCCTTTAAAAGAAATCGCAAAAGCGTATAAAAACGATAAAGAAGGATTAATTAAGTTTCTTAAAGGTGAAGCTCCTCCAAGAATAGTACAAGGCTCACAGGCTCAATTAATGCATTTACAGGTAAAAGTTACTAAAAAATTACCGAAAGAACAGTTAGAAGCTTTGGCAGATTATATTTTAAAATTCGCTAATCAATCATAGGAGGTTTGGTATGGAATACTTAGGAACAGAATCACCTGCAGAATTTCTCAATATGGCTATTTTATTGATTCAAATGATTTTCTTATGGGCGTTTTTAATGTACAAAATGGGAACTGCAGGTAACGAAGGAAAGTAATATACAATTTTTTAAAATAGTTTTGTCACTATGCTACTCTCTTAAAAAAAGGGAGTAGTTTTTTTATTTTAAATTAATTTTAAAGGAGAATATTATGGAAGAAGAAAAAAAGGCTTATCCTTTTGCATTAGTTGGATTTTTTGTAACTGACAAACCAGTTGAAGAAGCATTTAAAGAAGATATAAAACCTGAAGATTTAGAAAAAATTCAGGATATGATTAAAGAAGTTATTTTTAAAGAAGGTGTTGACTTAGCTATTGCTCCATTTGTTGTCCCACCAGATCAAGTTGATGATGCATTACATCAATTAGCAGATGCTATTTTCGGAGGAGAACAAGAAGATGGTTAAGATAATCATCTCAGGTATTTTAGGTCGTATGGGAAGGCAAATTACAAAACTCGCAGTTGCCGACAAAGATATTGAAATTGCAGGTGGATTAGAAAGTCCAGACTGCGTTCATTTTCACGAAAATGTAAGTGAAATTGTGGAAGGAGATGTTGATGCACCTATTACAGCAGACCTTGCAAAAATAATAGACAAAGGCGATGTGATAATAGAATTTTCTGGAAATCCAGAAGGTGCATTAGGTCATATACGATTAGCAGCAGCAGACAAAAATAAAAAAGGTGTTGTAATAGGAACAACTGGTTTTAATGAAGATGAATTGAAAGAGATAGAAGAACTTTCAAAAGATATTCCGATAGTTTTAGCACCTAACATGAGTATCGGTGTTAATCTTTTATTTAAGCTGGTTGAAGAAGCAGCAAGAGCTTTAAAAGATAAAGGATACGACATAGAAGTTGTAGAAATGCACCACAGGTATAAAAAAGATGCTCCTTCAGGAACTGCAGTTAAAATAGTTGATATTTTGAAAAAAGCCACAGGTATCAAAAAAGTTGTTTACGGAAGACATGGACTGGTAGGAGAAAGACCATCAGATGAAATAGGAGTTTTTGCCTTAAGAGGCGGTGATGTGGTTGGTGATCATACGATTATCTTTGCAGGATTAGGCGAAAGATTGGAACTTACCCACAAAGCTAGCTCAAGGGAAATTTTTGCAAAAGGTGCATTGGAAGCAGCTAAATGGGTTAAAGATCAAAAACCTGGTTTATACGATATGTTAGACGTATTGGGTTTAAAGTAAGCGGTTTGAATCTTGAATGGGAAAAATCCTAAAAACAGCTTCCGTAAAAAGGCAGTAAATTATGTAACAGTTGGAACTATCGGATTACATTTAGTTTCAGGTATTATAGTAGGTGTTTTTATCGGTTATATGCTTGATAGGATTTTTCATACATCATCTTATATATTTACTATAATTTTCTTCTTTTTAGGTGTTGCTTCTGGTTTTTACAATATGTATAAAGATGCAATGAAGTATCTACAAGAAGAAGAAAAGAAAAATAAAAAAGGAGGATAAATAGATGGACGGCGGACAAGGAAGTTTAATAAGTGCTGTAATATGGATGGTGCTTTTAATAGCAATATTCTATTTCTTACTATACAGACCACAGCAGAAGCAAAGACAAAAACATCAGGAATTTTTAAATTCTTTGAAAAAAGGTGACAAAGTCATAACTGCAGGTGGATTAATAGGAGAAATAAAATCCATCGGTGATGATGTTGTGACCTTAAAACTATCAGAAGGAACAATTGTAAAAGTTTTAAAAACATCTATCACAAGTTACTACAACGAAGAGAAAAAAGAAGATCAAAAAAGTGAAAAGTAGAGGATATCCTCTACTTTCCTTCCCTTAATCTGTATGCAAACATAGATGGTAATCCTGCATTCAAAATATCCTGAACAGCTTTTTCCACATCGTACTCAACTCTCTTATAAATAAGTTCATTTGTATCGGTGTCATGTATTAAATAAGAAATACGTGGATCTTTATCACGTGGCTGACCTACACTTCCTGCATTTACAAGATACTGTTCATTTTCTTTTATTTTATACTTATCAACTTTAAATGATTTTACCTCTTTAGTATCTCTATCTTTCACAAAAATCACAGGTAGATGTGTGTGACCATAAAAGCAGAACTGCTCGCTGTAAGCAGAAAATGTGTCTTTTGCATCTTTTTCACTTGTAACATAATACATACTCCCAGGCATACACGGTTCATCATGCGTTAGAATCAGATTCTTTTCTTCATAATCTTTCTCTAAATTTGCTAAAAAATCTATTTCTTTATCAGTCAACTGATCCACAGTCCATTCTGCAACTTTTAAAACTTCAGGATGAAGTATAACAATAGGTTCTGCATCTGATACAAGTGTATCGTGATTACCTCTTAATGTTATGGAACAATTTTCCATAACCCACTGGACAACTTCTTTTGGATTTGCACCGTAACCAACAATATCACCTAAACATCTAATCTCATCGATTCTTTCATTTTTCAGATCTTTTTCTAAAGCTTCAACTGCATAAATATTACTGTGTAAATCAGAGATATAGGCTATCCTCATAAAAGACCTCCATTCTTTTTATAACTTAATATAGCCTAAATTATTGATTTTTAAGATAAGATTCATCATAAAGAAATCGGAAAATAGCCTGAACAATAGAAATATCAATATTCAGAGAATATTATTAAATATGTTTTAATAAGTATTGACATATTAGAATATTAGTATATAATATTATATAGCTACCCTCCTAAAAGTTTCTCCCAAACCCAAATTTTAGGTGCCGAAAGGCACCTTTTTTTTATTTATAACTTTTTTGTTACAGCCATTAATGTTGCTTCTGCAGCGATTTCATCACCAACTTTTGCTACAGCTTTCATTTTTCCCATACTCCTCTTAATACTTATAGCTTCAACTTCAAATATGATTTGATCTCCAGGAACAACCTGTCTTCTAAATTTTGCATTATCTATACTTGCAAAAAATACTGTATGAGTTTCTGGCGATAAATTTCCATGCTTCATAAGCATAAAAGCCCCAACCTGAGCCATAGCTTCGATTATTAAAACACCTGGCATTACAGGATATTTTGGAAAATGACCTACAAAAAACGGTTCGTTCATTGTTACATTTTTTAAAGCTTTTACTTTTGCATTTTCAAAATCGGCTTCTAAAATTCTATCAACTAATAAGAATGGATATCTGTGCGGCAAAACCTCCATAATCTCTAATATGTCTGCTAAATAGTCTTTACTCATAATAGCCCTCCTATATAAATATCAAGAATTACAATAACCATAAACAATATACTAATAAATCCATTAATTGTAAAAAAAGCTTTATTTATTTTTGAAAGGTCATTTTCTTTTATTAAAAGATGTTCATAAACGAGGAAACCAGTTAAAAATGCAAGTCCAATGTAATAGATATATGAAAGACCTGCATATACACCTGTAAGTACTAAAAAAATAAGCGTTAGAAAATGAAAAAATCGTGCAAAGAATATAGCTTTTTTTATCCCATATTTAGCAGGAATAGAATGAAGTCCTATTTTTCTATCAAATTCAATATCTTGAAGTGCATAAAGTATATCAAAGCCAGAAACCCAGAAAGCCATACCTAATCCTAAAAAAACAGACGAAAGTTCTACAGTTCCTTTTAAAGCAACAGACACAGCTATAGGAATTATAAAATAAACTGCTCCTAACATAAGATGAACATAGTTTGTAAATCTTTTTCCTAACGGATAAAGGATCAAAAGCAAAATTGCAACAGGTGAAAGATAAAATGCAAGCTGATTCAGCTGATATGCAGAAAATACTAGAACGATACTTGAAAAAATTGCCAACAAAAATATTTCCAATGATTTTACTTTTCCAGAAACAGAAGCCCAATTTTTTGATCTTGGATTCAATTTGTCAAAAGGTAGATCAAAAAATCTGTTAAATGCCATTCCTGCCGTTCTTCCTGCTATAACTGCCACAAGTATCCAGAATAGTTTATCAAGGGAAGGTAGTCCTTTCTCTACAATAAATACAGCCGAAATGGCAAAAGGCAGTGCAAATATAGTATGTTCAAATTTTATAAGTTCCGCGTAGGCTTTTAGTTTATTTATCATTTTTTTCTAAAAATTCCTTTAGCTTAGTTAGGTTATCAAATATAAAATCTGGTTCTAAATCCTTTGAGACAATATCTGAAACTGTATATTTCCCCGTAGTCATAAATATTGTTTTAAGTCCAAGCTGTTTATATCCTTTTAAATCAATATAAAGATCATCACTTATTATTGCCAATTTATTTTTAGGAATTTCTTTAAAATAGCTGAAAATATATTGATTATAAATATCGCTCATTTTTCCAAAATGAGGAAATGTTTCACAACAGTTCGTTGCGTCTTTAAACATTTTTGCTACAGAACCAACCCCAGGGAAAAGTAATCCATCTGAATCCTGGGATAGAAGATTGTTGTTTAACGCAAAAAGTTTTGCATTGAAACGTTTTAATGCTGTGGTTGCTATTTTAATTTTTTCAAAATTTAAAGTTTTATCCTGTCCAATCAACACTGCCTCAACATCTGGATCATTTTTTATAACAAAATCTAAATTTGTTAAAAATTGTATAAGTGGTTTCTCACCAATTACAAATACAGATTTTATGTTTTCACTTTTCAGCTGTGACGGGAGGATTGAAAGTGGAGAAACTATATCTTCTTCAGATACATTTAATCCTTGAGAGCTAAGTTTATCTGCAATTTCAGAAGGAGGTGTTCTTGAATTGTTTGTTGCTATTTTAAATGGAATGTTTTTTTCATGAAGATAGTCTACAAAAAGAGGACTATCTTCAAATATTTCCATATTTTTATTCTTTACTAAAACACCATCTAAATCTATTAAAAAACCGCGGATTTCCATTTTTTTAATGTTTTAAGATTCCGTAAAATAGCTGGGAGATTAACTGATCAGGATTTTGGATTATTGGGCCTGTTCTGTTATCCATAACATATGCAAAAACTTTTGCCTGAATTAGTCCAACAAAAAGCATAGCAGTATCTTCTGGGTCAATATCTTCTCTAACTAAACCTTCTTCCTGTCCTTTTTTTAGAACTTCAGATAATTTACATTTATAGTTCTTTACAAATTCGTGAAGAATATCAAAAAATTTCTTATTCTCTGAGCGTGAAAACTCAAAACAAAGAATAGGAACAGCACCTCTTGTTTCTTCCAAAACTTCAAAATGAGCCCTCATTACAAGTTCAAGAGTTTCTTTTGTATTTCTTCCTTTTTCAATGGCCACATCAACACTTTTAATACATTTAGAGACATACCTATCGATGATCTCCATAATGATTTCATCCATAGAATTGAAATGCTTAAAGATCGCTGCATCAGTAATATTCAGTTTTGAAGCTATATTTTTAGCAGTGAATTTTCTTAAACCTTCTTTTACTATAATTTCAGCTCCAACCTGAATAATTTTGTCACGTGTAGAAATCTTTTCTCCTTTCATTAAAAACCCTCCATTAATTTATGATCACCATTTTTTTACAAAAAGTTTCTAAATCGACAGATGCTCCTGCTGCATGCTTATGACCACCACCTCCCAAAATGGTAGCCAAATCAAGAGCTGTAGGCTTTGCCCCTTCTACACTTCTAAAACTGATTTTTGCATAATCTCCATTTATATTAAAAAGTGCTACTGTTTCCTTATATTCTGTGGAAAGGATATTTCCTATTTCTGATTGAAATAAGCCTGTATTGTACCCTTTTACATTAAATTTCCCTATTTTTAAGGTTACTTCTTTTGCCCTACTTACAAAATTTTGGATCAAATAATCTGTATATTCAGCAATTATTTTTCCGTTATTGATAAGTTCATTTATTTTTTCAGGATTTTCTATATATTTTTTTATTTCTTCAGGCTTATTTGTAAAAATAGCTAAATAAGCATTTACATATTTTGTAATTTCACCATATTTCCATGTCCATATATCCTTATCTTCTACATACTTAATAACATCTGGAATATTTTCATCACCATAAAAATAAATCCAGGTTAAAGATGCTCCTGATCTGTTATTGTCAAAAATAAATTTAAAATTAGGATATTTTTGAGTATATTTTTCCAATTTGTCTTTTACACCTATGTGGTGATCTATATTTATAACCTCTTTGGCTCTCTCTATTATTTTTTCCGTATCGTCATTTTTTAATGAAAAATCAACTATATATACAGTTGTATTTTTATCTATAACTTTTAAGATCTGTTCTAAATCTTCCTGTGAATAGTTGTGGTCCAGTGGGAATAATAAACAGTCAGGATGTTTTGTTAATAACACTGCTGCAGCTGTAGTTCCATCGGTACAATTTTTATGATAAATACAAACAACCTGCTCTTTCAACTAAATCTCCTTTCTTACATATAAACCTATATATTTTACTATAATTTTCTTACCAATTATAAAATTAATATAATTTAGATATTAGAATAGCTTTAACTTTTTGCTTTTTAGAAAAATTTCTGTTTAACTATTCTTTCAAAATTTTCGAAATGATAAAATGTCTATCAAAAAATTTTCTCTTTGTCAAAAAATTTCATTCTTGACACACACAATATATAGCCCTATTATATTTATTGCATACAATATATTGTGTATCGGAGGTCAATTTGGGAGAAACGTACACAACTAAAAGCCCAACTTCAACTACAAATAAATAACAAGGAGAGAGCCATGTTAAAAGAGATCAATGTTGTCAAGAGGAATGGAAGAAAAGAACCTTTAAATTTAGAAAAAATACATAAAGTTTTATATTGGGCTACAAGCGGATTATCAAATGTTTCTGTTTCAGATATAGAGATAA
>JALVEZ010000198.1 GCA_027030405.1 Hydrogenothermaceae bacterium
AGCAGATAGCAAAAACATACAATATCAAATCGCCAAAAGTCTTTAGTTCCATTCTGTATCACCTAACTGAAGTAAGAAACAGATGTGCACACCATAGCAGAATTTGGAATCATAGCTTTATACATAGATTTGAGATACCTAAAAAGTATAAAAAACTCCTCTCATCTCAAAACTTTAGACTTGCTCACACATTTGTAGTAATGAACGATTTACTTACAGTGATAGAGCCTAAAAACCAATTTTCAAGCAATATTTTACACTTAATCGAAAAACATTCGATTGATAGAGAAGAAATGGGACTTGATGAAACGATTATCAAACTTTTAAAGGATAGCGATGCCTAATGTGCCAGAGCTGAGATTTCCTGAGTTTAGCGGGGAGTGGGTTGAGAAGAGGCTTTTTGAAATTGGAAAAATAAACCCATCGACTCCGTATATTCCAGAAACTTTTGTATATATTGATTTAGAAAATGTAAAAAATGGTAAATTATTAAAAAAAGTATTAATTAACAAAGAGAAAGCTCCAAGTAGAGCTAAAAGATTATTACAAAGAAGAGATATTTTATTTCAAACAGTTAGACCATATCAAAAAAACAATTTTTATTTTGATATTCAAGATAATAATGAGTATATAGCTTCAACAGGTTATGCGGTTATTAGAACCAAATCATTTTATCCAAAATTTATTTATTATTTATTACATACTGAAAAAGTCGTTCATAATGTTTTGATTAAATGCACTGGAACAAGTTATCCTGCAATTAATAGCTTTGATTTTTCAAGAATAAAGTTAAACATCCCCCCAACTCTCGCCGAACAGCAAAAAATAGCCTCGTTTTTAAGTAGTATCGATGAAAAAATCGATTTGCAAAAGCAAAAAATCGAGCAACTTGAAAAGTATAAAAAAGCTCTATTGCAAAAACTCTTCGCCACAAAAGATAAAAAAGTGCCAGAGCTGAGATTTCCTGAATTTAGCGGTGAGTGGGTTGAGAAGAGGTTGGGGGAAGTTTTAAAAGAAAGAAAAACTTATGCTATTAAAAATAAAGACTATATCCATTTAACTCTATCTAAAGAAGGAATATCTCCTAAAACAGAGCAATATAATAGAGATTTTTTGGTAAGGAAAGCAGATAAAAAGTATAAAATTACCTATTTGAATGACATATGCTACAATCCTGCTAATTTGAAATTTGGGGTTATTTGTAGAAATAAATTTGGCAAAGGTATTTTTTCTCCTATCTATGTTACATTTGAAGTTCAAAATTCTATAAATCCACTTTTTATTGAGTATATAATAACTTCGAAAACTTTTATAAATAAGGCATTAAGATATCAGGAAGGAACAGTATATGAGAGGATGGCTGTAAAGCCAGATGATATGCTTAGATTAATTATCCTCATCCCCCCAACTCTCGCCGAACAGCAAAAAATAGCCTCTTTTTTAAGCAGTCTCGATGAAAAAATAGAGCTTGAAAAAGAAAAACTTGATAAAATCAAAAAATATAAAAAAGCACTTTTGCAGAAAATGTTTGTATAAGGATATTAGTGTATCTGATATATTTTGATGAAACTAAATTTGAAGAGAAAAACCCCTATTTTTTTATTGGTGGAATCCTTATAAAGGATAAGCTTATTTCTGATATAGAAAAAGAGATTATGAAAATACAATATAACTTTTTTGGTAATACTCTTTTAAATATTGAAAATGAATTGCACGGAAAACTAATTTTTCAAGGAAAAGGAGTTTATAAAAAAAGAAAACTCCCTGAGAGATTAAAACTTTTTGAAGATGTAGCTGATATTTTAATTAGATATAAAATTCCAATAAGATTAGTTTGTATTGATGTAAATGCCCATAGAAGAAGATATAAATATCCAGCAGAAGAGTATGGATGGGGATTGCAGCTCATCTTAGAAAGATTTGCGGGTTTTTTAGATAAAAATAACGATATTGGAATAGTTTTTGGAGATTAT
>JALVEZ010000199.1 GCA_027030405.1 Hydrogenothermaceae bacterium
AAAGTTCCATATAAAAATAAGAAATCATTTACAAATTATGAAGGAGCTATCTTATCTGTTTTAGGCGAATATAACAAAATTGAAGAACCTTCTGTTGGTATTTATTTTTCTTACACTGAAAACAGCGATGTTATTGCACTAAAATCAAGTTTAAAACCCTTAAAACCTTTAATATGGATAAAACCTGTCAAACTTTTTGACGATTTTAACAAAACTGTAAAATGGGCTTTGGATCAGATAGGAAACTCATCTGAAGAAGGGGAGAGACTCCTTAACAACTTTAAAGCTAAATTTCCAGAAATTTATGATAGATTTCAAGATTTACCATTAGATGAAGAAGGTAAATCGGTCAGTAGCATAACAGCAGTGCTAAATATTGCGTCGATTCTTTTAGGGTCTTATCCTTATGATAAGGTGTCATACTTTGAAGAACCTTATTTATATTTACAGGATGAATCTCTTGATTTTGTTGGGAATCAAGGATTAATGATTGATTTCTTTTTGGAAGAGGAAAATGGCATATTTTATTTAAACTGGATAAAAATGTTGCAAAGCATACTTGCTTACAAATTGGCAGATGTGGAAAATAAGATGATTGCCTTTTCTATCTTTGAAGGGCTTGGAGATTGGATTATAAAAGAAACAGAGCGAGTTTCTCAAAAAATGAAAATAAAAAATGTTGCTCTGAGCGGTGATTTTTTCAGTAATCAGGTTTTAACAGGAAGAATAGTTAAACATTTTAGTGGTAAATATAATATTCTTTTGAATAGAAAAATGCCTATTGATAAGCAGAATATAGCTTTCGGTGGAATATTTGTTTAAGGAGGACAAAATTAATGTGCCTTTCAATACCGTCAAAAATAGTAGAAATTCTTGAAGATAATTATGCAGTAGTAGATACGATGGGAGTTAAAAGAAAAGTATCTTTAGACCTTATGCCTGAACCTGTGGATATAGGAGATTATGTTTTAATTCATGTAGGATACGCAATGACAAAAATGAGTGAAGAAGACGCCCTTGAAAGTATAAAAGTTTATGAAGAAATCATTGAGAAGCTTGAAGAGGAAGAAAAAAGAGAAATATTTGGAGAGTAGAAAACTTATAAGTAGGAGAAGAAAATGGTAAATATAACTTCTATAGCAAAAGAGTTATCTATTCCAGAAGATGAATTAATAAAAGAAAGCTTGAGAACTTATCTACAAGATAAGCTTATAGAAATAGAAAGCGAAATTTTTAGAATTAAGAAAAAGTTTGGTGTAGAAGATATTTATGAATTAGATAAAAAGGCTGCAGAAGGTAAAATTACTGAAGAAGAAGCATTTGAAGATTATTTCTTATTGGACAATTTAGAAGCGGAAAAAGAAAAAATAGAAAAACTTTTGGAAAACTTGAATGGTTAATTTGAGAAAAATTCAAAAAATTGCAGAAATAGAATTTAAAGAGATAGTTAAACATTCTTATATTAGAGATTATAAACTTCGAATAATCTTAATTGATGGAAGTTTTATTGATGTTTTTCTATCTCAAAAACTAAAAGATAAATTCGGTTTTCACTGGGAATGTAGAGATGGAAAAATTTTCAGATATGATAACTTTCCAGATAAAAAAGCAAGAAAATTAAAAAGCTTTCCTTATCATTTTCACTTTGAAAAACAAGATAACATACAAGAAACTCCTTTCAGAACAGATACAGAAAATGGATTTAGAGATTTTTTAAACTTTGTTCAGGATAAAATTAGAGAAAATTTATGAGGAATAAGTTATGCCAAATGTAGATTACTTAAAAGACTTTAGAGATTCAAAAAGAATTCAAGCTTTAGCAAAGCTAATCAGAAAAGAAGCAGACAGACCGTTAAACATAATGGAAGTTTGTGGAGGACATACACATACTATAATGAAATACGGTTTAAAACAGCTATTGCCTGAAGAAATTGATTTCATTCACGGCCCTGGCTGTCCTGTAT
>JALVEZ010000200.1 GCA_027030405.1 Hydrogenothermaceae bacterium
AAGAAAAGATAATTGTTAAGAAAAAAGATGGACACACTGAGCCCTTCAACAAGGAAAAAATTATAAGAGGTATAAAATTAGCATCAAAAAACAGACCGATCTCTGAAAAACAGATTCAAAACATAGCAGATGAAATAGAAAAGTATCTTCTTGAAGAAGGAAAACTTATTGTTGATAGCACCGAAATCGGAGATTTAGTCCAACAACACTTAAAAAAGTTAGATCCAATTACTTATATAAGATTCAAATCCGTTTATAACGAATTCAAAGATCTAAAAGATTTTGAAAAAACAATCGAAGAGATAGAAAAGCAAAATCCAGAAGAAGAGTAAATTTATGGATGTTAACGTCCACGAATTTTTCCTGATTCTCTTTTTAATTCTTATTAGTGCAAAAATTTTCGGTGAACTCTTTGCGTATCTTAAACTTCCTGCTGTTTTAGGTGAAGTATTTGCTGGTCTTGTTTTAGGCCCCAGTTTATTAGGAATTGTTCAGCCAAATGAAATTCTAAAAGTTTTGGCAGAGATTGGAATTATTTTATTACTTTTCGAAGTCGGATTAGAAACTGATGTAAAGAAGTTAAAAGACGCAGGAACAAAATCTGTTGTTGTTGCTTTAGTTGGAGCTATAATTCCGTTTATTTTAGGATACGCTGTTAGTCATTACCTTTTGGAACTTCCTATTTTGATTTCTCTTTTTATTGGTGGAACACTAACTGCTACCAGTATCGGGATAACCATTAGAGCTTTAAAGGATATGGGTAAGCATAGAACATCCGTTGCTCAGATTGTTATTGGTGCTGCCGTTATTGATGATATTATTGGTGTTGTCCTTTTAGTGATGATTTATGATTTTGTATTGACTGGAGAAATAAATCTTTACACTACTGCAAGGATACTGTTTTTAATCTTTATATTTTTCACAATTGCTCCTGTTTTAGCAAGTATTGTTTCAAAATTTATCCATGTTTACGATAAACATTTTAAAAAGGCAGATGGTTTTATTCCCTCTATGATTATATGTTTGATATTACTTTTTGCATATCTTTCCCACCTTTTTGGAGCACCTGAAATTTTAGGAGCGTTTACTGCAGGACTTGCTTTGTCAAGAAGATTTTTCTTGCCTTTTGGTATCTCTTTTCAGTCGGATCAAGGATTTTTAGAAAGAGTTGAATCTAATATGAAACCTATAATACAGCTATTTACTCCTATCTTTTTTGTGATGGTGGGAGTTTCTGTAAATTTAAGAGTTATTGATCTCAGTTCTTCAGATTTCTGGATAATTTCAATAGTTCTGTTGATTATTGCAATTTTCGGAAAAATGGCAGGGGCTTTTCTTATCAGAAAAATGTCTATGCTTAAAAAAATTATTGTTGGAACAGCTATGGTTCCCCGAGGTGAAGTTGGGCTTGTTTTTGCAGAGCTTGGTAGGACAACAGAAATTTTTAATGATGAGATTTATGCTATTTTGGTTTTTGTTATTATAGTTACCACAATCATTCCGCCGTTAATGTTAAAATGGTTATTTAGACTTGAAGAAACTTGATACAGGAGTGTAATTTGGGGATTATCGAGGCAATAATATTAGGAATTGTTGAAGGGATTACGGAGTTTTTACCTATTTCTTCTACAGGTCATCTTATTTTGGCTTCCACCTTAATGGGAATCCAACAAACTGAAGTCCATAAAGCTTTTGAGGTATCTATTCAGCTTGGTTCTATTTTAGCAGTGGTTTTTGTTTACCATCAAAAAATATTCCACAGTATAGAGCTGTGGAAAAGGCTGATTGTGGCATTTATTCCTACCGGTGTTTTAGGATTTCTTCTTTATAAAATAATCAAGGGGCTTTTCAGTCCTGTTGTTGTTAGCATAATGCTAATTTTAGGTGGAATTGCTTTTATACTTGTGGAGAAGTTTTATAATGAGAAAGAACACGCTTTA
>JALVEZ010000201.1 GCA_027030405.1 Hydrogenothermaceae bacterium
ACCTATTACAAAAAAGTTCCTGTAATTGTTCAAAACACTCAGGGTGATATTTGTAAAAGTTTTATACCGAATATCGTATATTATCTGGCAGAAAACGGATATTTAGAAAACTCCTTTTCTGAGCAAGATATTATTGAAGGATTTAAAAAGCATAAAAAAGAGATAAAATACATATATGAAAAAGTCTTAGGAATAGAAATAGATGAATCCATATTTGATGATCCTCAAAAACTGAAAGAAGTTTTAATAAATTATTCATACGGAAACTGTGAAGACGGACAGATCTTTTTCACCGAAGTTCAAGAATATTTCAGTATTATCAAGGATCATATTAAAGAGATTAAATATATTATTGATCTGAAATGCGAGAATTGTGGAAGTCCTTTCTTAAATCAGGATAAAGATGTTTTAGATACGTGGTTCTCTTCTGGATTATGGCCGTTTGGAACATTAGGATGGCCTGAACATCTAAAAGATTTAGAACGTTTTTATCCAACTTCTTTACTTGTTACAGGTTTCGATATTATTTTCTTCTGGGTAGCCAGAATGATAATGATGGGTATGCATTTTATGAAGGAAAAGCCTTTTGATGATGTTTATATCCATGCTTTAGTTAGAGATGAAAAAGGGGAGAAGATGTCAAAAACAAAAGGTAATGTTATTGATCCCCTTGATATGATTGAAAAGTATGGTGCCGATGCCCTAAGATTTACTCTTACTGCCCTTGCTGCACAGGGAAGAGATATAAGACTTTCTGAAAAAATAATCGAAGGTTATAAACATTTTGCAAACAAAATATGGAATGCATCAAAGTTTGTTTTAACAAATCTTGAAGACTACCTTATGGAAGGTACGATATACCAAACACCTGAAGGATTAAATCTTGCTCCAGAAGACAAATGGATACTCACAAAACTTCAGGAAACCATAAAGGAAAGTGATAGATCAATAGAAAATTACCAGTACAACGAATATGCCCATAGACTTTATGATTTCTTCTGGCACGAATACTGTGACTGGTATATAGAATTTGTGAAAGAAAGAATTTATAAAGGTTCTGAAAAGGATAAGCAAACTGCATTAACGGTTCTGGTTTATGTTCTGAATGATTCTATGAAACTTTTACATCCTATAATGCCATTTATCACTGAGGAAATCTGGCAAAAGATCCCTTATAAAGATGCTGATTTCTTACCAGTTGCGAAATATCCATCTCCAGATGAAAGACTTGTATTTGAAAAGGAAAAAGAACTTATAGAAAAAGTTAAAGAGCTTATTGTTGCCATAAGAAATGTTCGAGCAGATTTTGGAATTGAACCTTCAAGAAAACTTAACGTTTATATAAAACCTTATAGTAAAGAAATGGAAAATCTCTTAAAAGACATACAGTCTACTTTAAAAGGACTTGCAAAGATAGAAAATCTTGAAATATCCATGGACTTAGAAAGGCCTGCCAACACTGTTGTTGCCATATCATCTGAAGCAGAGGCATATATAGATATAGCAGGAACAATTGATGTTGAGAAAGAAATAGAAAGACAGATGAAACTTTTAAAAGAAACCGAAAAATATATTCAGGTTTCTGAGAAAAAATTAAGTAATGAAAACTTCGTAAAAAAAGCTCCACCTCAAGTTGTAGAAAAAGAGAAAAAACATTATCAAGAGCTTAAAGAAAAAGCAGAAAAGATACAAAAAGCTATAGAAAGTTTAAAAGAGATCAGATCATAAACCCTCTACCTCGTAGAGGGTTTCCCTCTGAAATCCTTAGTTATCAAAAACTTACTGGATTTTATTTAATCTTTATATTATGATTTATGAATAAACAACAATATATAAAATGAGGTGCTATTTTGAGGAAGGTAGGATATATTTACGACCCTATTTATTTAAAGCACGATACAGGGAAAGGACACCCAGAATCACCAGAAAGGTTAATTTCTATTGAAAAACATGTTGAACCATTAAAGTCTGAACTGATTCATATAAAACCAAGAAAAGCAACTGCTTCTGAAATAGCAATGGTTCATGACACATACTATCCACAAGAAATAATGGATTTATGTTCTGCAGGTGGAACATATCTTGATCCTGACACAAGATGTTCTATTTTTACATACGAAGCTGCATCTTATGCTGCAGGTGCAGGTTTAGAAGCCATAGACAGGATAAAAAAAGGTGAAGTAGAAAGAGTATTTGCTGCAGTCAGACCTCCTGGACATCACGCAGAACCTGCCCATGCAATGGGATTTTGTATTTTCAATAATATTGCCATTGCTGCAAGATATGCACAAAAACAGGGATATGAAAAAGTTTTTATAGTTGATTTTGATGCCCATCACGGAAATGGGACACAAAGAATATTTTATGAAGATGATACTGTTTTTTATTTCAGTACCCATGAATACCCTTTCTATCCTGGAACAGGCTCTGCCGACGAAAGAGGAAAGGGAAAAGGAAAAGGTTTTACATATAATGTTCCTTTACATGCTGGAACAGGAGATAAAACTTACGAAAAAGTGTATTCAGAAAAATTACCTGAACTGATCTCAAATTTTAATCCAGATATTGTTCTAGTATCTGCGGGATATGATTTACATATTGATGATCCATTAACACATCTTATGGTAACCACACAAGGTATCGGAAAAATTGTCGAAAATATATTAACAAGCACAGATAAACCATACCTTTTCATGTTAGAAGGTGGTTATAACTTAGAAGCGTTGGGAGAAAGTGTGTATCTTACAATAGAAAAAATGCTTTCCATATAAAAGTGTGTTCAGGTGATTTGCTCAAAAGTTTGTAAGTTTATTAATAGAAGTGTAGAAGAAATATTACCAGTAAAAAGCTATGGATCAAAAATAATAATACTGGCTTCAATTATATTTTTTATTTCGTGGTTTATTGCTGTAGGAATAACAACTTTCTTAAATATACAAAAAGAAGAACAAACAATTCGGGCAAGTTTAAAGAAAGTCCTTGATATTCGTCTTTATCTGATAAATGACAAGTTAGATTTATTACAAGATGAACTATCTTCTGTCCCAATTAATAAACTTTTAAATTACATAGAATTCTATAAGTATATTGATGGTGTTTATGTTTTTGTTAATGGTAAAGAATACTACCATGAAGGAAAACGCCTTAACATAAATTTCCAAAGAATTTTTGGAAATAATTACTCCTTATATGGAACAAAAGATTATCTTCTTCTAAAAATACCTAAAGAAGGAATGGATGTTTTTGTTGTTATCAGGAAAGCTTACATCTTACCTGTTTTGAGTTATACAAAAGGTATGATTTCTAAATATAAACCAACATTTAAATTAGTTGATAAGTTATTAGAATACGAAGACTTGATATGTGAATACAATAAAATAAATAAATCGAATCTTATTTTAACAGGTTGTGTCAATAGAGACTATATAAGAAGTTTAACAATCAGATCAACACTGGAAAATAATCTATTAATATTTGCAATTTTCTTTGCACTTGCTTTTATCCTTTACTGGTTGATTTTCAGAAAAATAATACTGTTTCCTGTTCATTATTTTATGGACAAAGTTAAGCAAACGGAAATAGAAGGCTTAGAAAATGTTTCTTTTGATTTACATAAATACGGAAATGATGAGTTTGCTAAACTATCAAATCTTATGGACAATGTATCAAAAAAAATAGTAAAAGACCAAAATGCATTAAAAATCGTAATAAATACAACAACCAAATTAGGAAAATATGCAGATGAACTTAAATCCGCCTCATTTTTTGTTCTAAACAAAATAAAAGAACTTGTCAAATCAGATACACGAGGAATACTTTTTTATTCAAAATTAGACAACAGAATTTTACATAGCTTTATAGTTCCAAAGGAAAAAGAAAAAGAGATCAAAAAAATCATAGAAAAAAACAAAGATTTAATCGATTTTATAAAAAATCAAAACACAAATTTCTGTGTAAAAGAAGAAAAAGATCTTTATACAGTACTTGTAAAACCATTAAACGATGAAATTGATATTATCTTATTTTTAAACCAAAAGGAAAATGTAGATCCTCAAAGTATCATATACATAGATATAATCCTTTCTAATATGGCCTCAAATCTAAACCTTACAAATCTTGCGATACTTGACCCTCTAACACAGGTTTATAACAGAAGAAAAATATTTGAAGAAGCCAAAAAAGAGATAGAAAGAAGCAAACGATACAAAGGTAATTTCTCTATGCTGATTATAGATTTAGATAACTTCAAAAAAATAAATGATACATATGGACATCAGGCAGGGGATACGGTTTTAAAACAAACAATAGATATAATAAAATCCAAGCTTAGAAAGTTTGACAGCATAGGAAGATATGGAGGTGAAGAATTTTTAATAATTCTTCCTGAAACGGATCTTGAATCTGCAAAAAAAGTTGCAGAAAAAATAAGAAAAGCGATCTGCTCCCACGAATACGATATAGGAGATACAATTCTCCATGTTACTGCAAGTATTGGAGTATCATCTCTCGGCTATCACGGCGAAACTTTTGAAGATCTCCTTAAAGCTGCAGATTTTTCACTTTATAGGGCAAAGGAAACAGGTAAAAACAAGATAGTATCTCTTTCCAAGGATGAAATAATAAATCTTTTACTTCAATCGATAAGAACTAAAGAATCAATAGAAAAACTTATATCCATAGAAAACCTTATCCCATATTTTCAGGGAATTTATGAAGCTATTAATCCTAAAAATTTGATAGGATACGAAGTTTTAGCCAGAGCTAAAGAAAATAACAGGATTATTGAAGCGAAAGATTTTATAAAAGAAGCAAATAAAATAGGAAAGTTAGAAGAAATTGAAAAAATAATATGTATGAAGGCCCTTGAAAAAATATCTTATATAAGAGATATAAAGAAAAAGCTCTTTATCAACCTTTCAGTTGTAAATTTAAATATCAATAACCTTTTTAATATTATAGATAACTATAACATTCCATATAATAACTTAGTGATTGAAATTCCTGAAAAAGAGTTTTATGAATATAGAGACAAAATCAAACATTTTATTACTTTATTTAAACAGAAAGGATTAGAAGTAGCTATTGATAATTTTGGCTCGCATTTCGCTTCTTTCGAGTTGTTTACATTTTTTAAAATAGATTATCTAAAATTGGATAAATCCTTGATCAGAGATCTGGATAAAAAAGAAGATAATCAGATTTTGATAAAATCAATCCTTCTTATATGTCAGGAGAAAGGGATAAAAACCGTTGCACAGTGCATAGAAAAGAGAGAAGAGCTTGAAATAGTTCAAAAATTAGGTGTTGATTATGTTCAGGGGTATTATTTAGAAAATCCTCGTCCTGAAATCAGTTAAAACTTTTCTCTGAAAACTTTCCAAAAAACGTTTGATTTTTCTTTTAAAAGAGAAATAAGGTTCTCAGAACAGTTACCTAAATCTAAAATTATAAAATTAAAAACAAAGCTTCTTACAGGTTTTTCAAGATTTGGAAAATCTTTGTTCAGTATAAGATTAAGCTCTTTTACAAATTTGCCTTTATCAGTTCTGTCAGATTGTATTTTCTCTTTTATTTGATTGATGGTATCACATATATTTCTGACTTCACTCTGAATAATCCCTTCTATTTTGTGGACTCTATTTAAAACATCAATCATTCCGTAAACAGACAGTAACTCTTTCAAATCATCAAGTTCATCTGATAGGAATGCTTCAAATATTTTCCTGTCCGTAATCTCTGTAAACGGATGTCTCTCTATATACCATAATGTTTTAACTTTATAGCGTTCTGACTTTCTATTTATAAGGACAAATCCTTCTTCATTTTTCATCTCCTTTTGAAGTTTTAAAATCTGTTCAAAACTAAAATCATACCTTTTAGGTATAAATAGATAATCTTTGTATTTTTCAAGGTTCAGATCATACTTGTCTTTAAGTTTATGAAAGAGTTCAGGTAAAGAGTTAAATTCGATATACTTACCTGTGATGTTGTTCCTGACTGCAAGGAGTTTTAGATAATCTTCTTCATAATAGATCACCACTTTATTATGAGAGCTAAAAAATTCATAGATCGGAGTAAGATTATTTTTTAGCAGAATATAATTAAATTTCTCAAAATTTTCTGGAAAATGTTTTTTTATAAAAAGATTGCCTTTTTCCGCAACATAAGAAAACGGACTTGTTTTTGTTTTAAACCATATTTTTTCTTTTTGATTTTCTTTATATATAAAAGGATGAAGCATAGAACCGTCTAATTTTTCCTGAACTGAAATTATGTCATCAATTTCTGGATTTTCCACTTCGTGTATATTAAAAAATTTGTGGAACGGTCTTGATATGATTTTTCCAGTATCAAGATCAAATGTTATACCTCTCATTTCCCTTGATAGTGGATTTTTAAACTGGTTTTCATACTGAACGTGGTAAGAATACACTCTGATATTTGTATCACCAACTTTAAAATTCTTTGCAGTGAATCCTGCATTTTTATTCTTTATTTTTTCTAAAGTTTCGATTTTTAAATCTTTTTCAAACATTTTAAATCACAAAAATATCATCAAATTCTGTTAAAGAAGGAAAAGCAGTCGTTTTATATATATGTTCCACTGCACTTTTTTTAATCTGAATATTTCTTTTTTCATTTCTTTGGAAGATTTCTTCAAGGGTCAGATTAAATATAAAAATTCCTACTTTATGAATCTCCTCCTTTTTAAATAGAGAATGGATTATCTTTCTTCTGCTTTTAAAACTTGCGTTTGTATTATCCACAACGATTACAATTTTATCGTTATTTTTTAACTGATTATTAATTTTTTCCATTAAGATAGAATGTATATCAATTCCATTTTTATTCACATAATCATACGCTTTTTGATAGATTTCTGATGTTGCTGTGTCCATGCTGTACCTTGTTTTATCGTTATACTCTTTTTCACAAAAAAGCTGTAATCTTATCTGATCGTATCCTGTTGTAAAGACCTCGAACTCACTGTTTTCTGAAAGTTTTCTTGCTATTGTTGATTTACCGCTGGCAGGTGGAGCAACCAAAAGTATCACGAATTTTTTGTGATTTGATGAATTCATTAATTCTTTTAAGTCTGTTGTAACAGTTTCTGGATCGCTAAAATGTATGTGTTGATAGTGGTTGTTAAAATCATTTTCCGATAATGTTTTATATTTCTCAAAATATTTATCATATCCTGCTTCTTTTATATCTTCATCTAAAATTCTACCTTTTCCATCTGCACTGCATAAATCTTTTAACAGTAAGAAATTTTTATAGCTTAGATCTTTATGGAGATTGTCTTTAATCTCCTGTGGAAATTGATTTATCTGATGTAGCTGGACAATTCTGTAAAGATCAAAGAGGTTTCTTATATCCTCCTTATTTTTTCTATCTATAAAGTTGTGAGACAAAAAATAATCTCTAAAAATATTACCGCTATAAAACCAGTGATTTATAAACTGAATTTTTCTCTTTTTTTTATCTATCTGATAATTATACGTTTTCCCGATATCGTGAAATAAAGAAACAAGGTAAAGATCGTTGTCTTCAGATTTTAAACTGTTTTGAACATAGTCTAAAACCATCATTGTATGAGACCAGATATCACCCTCCAGATGATACTTGTTAATATAGTTAAAAGGCTCATAATGATGATTCACATCTCTCATCTTTTTTATGTAAGGTTGAAAATTAGGAGATTTTATTAATGTTTTGTAGTTTATCATTCGCTTAATATACTCTCACTAAGTGATTTTGTGGCACTGAGAAGTTGTTTCTGTCCTACTTTGGCATATCTGGCAGTAGTTAAAGGTGAGGCATG
>JALVEZ010000202.1 GCA_027030405.1 Hydrogenothermaceae bacterium
TAAATCTAAAATAAGTAAAACTAAGTCTATTCCTTTTTTATCGAAAGATAAAAATAAAGAGGAAAATTAGTTTTTGAAGTTAAAAATGGAAAATTTTTGGTTAAATGAACTATATAGATAGTAATCAAACTGTTATGGGAAGAAATTTTAAAAAGGAAAATATAATTTTTAACATAGAAAGACAAATTTTTTGGGAGGTAGATTTGAAATGATTGAACAAGGTATTAAAGATTTTCATTACATGAACTTGTATAAGAATATAGCTGAACAAATGAGAAATAGGTTTTCTAAGAATAAAAATGTAAATATAACTTTGGAAAAAGAAGATGAGTTTTTGGAGAAAGAGATAGGAGAAACACATAGGAATTTGATTGTCCATCTTAAAGAGGGTTTGAGATTAGAGTTAGTAGCTAATCCATATAGAGAGGAGAGAGAAAGTAGATATTTCACAGTAGCTTTAACTTTTGTTTTAGGAAATATAGCAAATTTGATGGTTGACTTTTATGTTGACAACAATTTAAACCAATATATTGTTATACATAGGATAAAGTTTTATCCAGATGTGCTATTTGGAAATATATCCTATGAAAAAGGGAAGGTATCTAAAGAAGATATGAACTTCGTTTTAAATAAAATGTTTACAACATTTGAAAATATGATTAATAATAGAGATAAGTTATTGTCATTGCTACTCCAAGATGCAAAACTTATTTCTAAAGATAAAGAACTTGAATTTATTGAAGAATTTGTCCCAATTAGATGGAAAACTTATAAATTTAGATTTGCGATAGATAAAGAGACAAAATCAGTTTATGTTGATGGTATCTTTTCTGAAAGTTATAAATCTTCTACTAATGCAATTGAATATATAGCTGAGTATGTTAGACAAAAGTTTTTTCCAAATATAACTTTGGATAAAGTAAATATTTATAACATAGTTGATTGGTTAGGAGGTTTTTGGTCTATTTCTAAAATAAATTTTATTCCTGAATTTATAGAAAGAGGTTGGATTATAAAAAAGAAGGAAATCGTAGATTATAATATTGATTTTCAACCAATTTATGTTTTAGATGGAGATAGAAAGATAGAAATTTTAAGAGATATTTTGAATTAAATCTGTAAACTTATATAGAGATTTATATTATAAGGCTTCCTGTAGTTATACTTGAGATTATTGTGGTTTACTTATCAACTTATTTTTATTTGATGTAGTTTTCTGGATTTATGCTTATATTTCTTTTTATTCCAGCTATTATCTTCTTTGTTTTCCTTGCAATAGGTCAGATGTTTGGAACTATTGGTAGTTTAATTTCATTTTTATTGGCTTTTGGGATAATGTCTTATTGGTATGGACCATCTCTTATTGCACTATTTTGTAAAATTTTATTAACACCTGTTGATTTTATTCTTATTTCTATATTATCAAAGGGAGAGGTTCTTCTTTCAAGAACCTCTTTATGTCCTTTCCATTTATTCTGATTAATCTTGAGTTCTATATAGATGGCTTACGCAAATTCCACATACATTTAAGCCTATAAGATTTAAAATATAAGCTACACCTTGAGCTTCGTGAGTATTTAATTCTGATAATTCTCTTAAGTTCTCTACTTTTCTTTCTTCTTTCTTATGATAAATACTAATTTCTTTGCATCTACTCTTTTGAGCATGTTCGCATATAGATTTTTCCTTAAATTCTTCAAATATGTGAATTTCATTTGTGTCTTTGAAAATTCTAAATTCATAACTCATTTATATTCCCTCGCTGTTTTTATTCAGTTGTAAAATATATAGACAATTTTTCTTAAATTCAATAATTTTTGCCTTGTAAAAATTTTTCTATATTTGCTACTTCTAAATTAAACAAATAAATTGCAAACATAAGATCTATAAAATCTTTATAATTTTTTATTTTAAAAGTTCCCTTTTCTATCTGTTTTG
>JALVEZ010000203.1 GCA_027030405.1 Hydrogenothermaceae bacterium
GCTCGGAATGCCTTTTGAACAGCTTGAAAGAAAAGTTGAGCAGATGAGAAAAAAACTTTTTGAAGTCAGAGAAAAGAGAGTTCATCCTTTAAAAGATGACAAGATCCTAACCGACTGGAACGGTTTGATGATAGCTGCTCTTTCCAAAGGGGCACAGACTTTTGATAATCCAGAATACGCAGAACATGCTAAAAAATCAGCAGATTTCATTTTAAATAATATGAGAATGGAAGACGGAGGGCTTTACCACAGATACAGAGAAGGAGAAGTCAATTTTAAAGGAAATATTGATGATTATGCTTTCCTTGTGTGGGGATTGATAGAACTGTACGAAGCTACATTTGAAACAAAATATCTGAAAGAAGCAATAAACCTTACGGACTATGCTATAAAGCATTTCTGGGACGAAGAGAATAGTGGATTTTTCTTCACACCAGACAACACCGATGAAGAACTGATTATTAGACAAAAAGAAGTTTATGATGGGGCATATCCATCTGGGAACTCAGTAATGCTTTACAATCTTGTTAGACTTTCAAGGATGACAGGAAAAACAGAATACGAAAATTATGCACAAAAAGAAACAACGGCTTTTTCTTTTGATATTCAGAGAATGCCATCTGCCCACACAATGTTTTTAATCGGTTTTGACTTTTTAGTAAATGAGACATTTGAGATTGTTGTTGTTGGAAAAAGAAAAAAAGATGACACAAAAGAGCTGATTAGAACTATTTATGATAGATTTATTCCATTTGCAGTTTTATTATTAAAATATAAAGGTTCTGAGATAGAGCAGATTGCCGAATATGTGAAAGAATTAACAGCAATTGAAAATAAAGCCACTGCTTATGTCTGTAAAAATTTTAGCTGTAATTTGCCAACAACCGATAAAGAAAAGGTATTGGAACTGCTTGGAGAGAAATAATATATTGTAAAGTTCTTTTATTTATCCATATTTAATTATTAAATTGATTTTTAGAGGTTAGTTATGAAGATAGTTTCAGTGGAAGAAGCTAAAAAAAATTTAGATGAGATCTTGAAAAATGTAGAAAAAGGGGAAGAGATTGTTTTAAAAGTTGATGATAAAGAGTTTTTAATTTTTCCAAAAAAAGAAAGAAAGCTTGGAACGTTTAAAGGAAAGATCGAATTTGACGACAGTGTAAAAGAACCTCTTCCAGAAGAAATAACAAAGGACTTTTATAATTGAGATACTTATTAGATACTCATGTGTTTTTATGGGCTTTAGCGAAACCTGAAAATTTATCAAAAACTGCTATTGATTTAATAGAGAACCCAGAAAATATTTTATTTCTTAGTTCTGCTTCAATTTGGGAAATTTCTATAAAACAAACTATAGGAAAATTAAAAATATTAGATAAAAGCTTAGATTTAAAAACTTTTGTTGAAAAAGCAATTGAAGATTTAAATCTATTAAAACTTTCTATTCAATTCGAACATATTTATACACTCCATAATATTCCGTATCATCATAAAGATCCTTTTGATAGAATTTTGATAGCACAGTCAGTGGCTGAAAATCTGATTCTAATCACAGATGATAAAATAATTAAAAAGTATAAGGTCAGGACGATATGGTAATGAAAATGGAAATAAAGTTAGATGAAATAGAAAAAATAAGACTGAATAAATATTTAGAGTTAAGAGAAAAAGGTTTTAAGTTAAAGCACAAAAGAACACGTCCAAGGAATCCAGAAAAACAAAAACTATTAGTAGAGTTTGCTCTTTCGCAAATTCCACCTGCAGATGATATACTTTCAGGCAAGTATTTTAGAGAAATATTGAAAGAACATTTAAAATAAAAAAGAGGTTTAAATATGAATCATCAAATACAGAACTTATTAAAAGGTTTAATTCCTGCAATAATCGGACTATTAATATTACTTTTTATTGTTGCTTCACCTTTTGTTG
>JALVEZ010000204.1 GCA_027030405.1 Hydrogenothermaceae bacterium
AGAAATCCAGTATAAAAGGGCTGTTAGCTGGGAAGGAAATATTAAAGCTCAGGAGATGATAAACAGGTATTTAGAACCGAGAGAAAGTTTCAGATGGAGGGGGATAGGAGATATTCCATACTCGGCTTTGAGGCTGAAAGATGAATACTCCTACCTTGATGCAGAAAAAGTTTTTGGAGATATACTGCCTGACCAGCCTATTGACGACCACAAGCTGTGTATATGCGGCGATATACTTAAAGGAATTGCAAAACCTTACGACTGCAGAGTGTTTGGAAAAGCATGCACTCCCCAGCACCCTCTTGGATCATGTATGGTTTCTTCAGAAGGAGCCTGCGCTGCTTATTACAGATATGGAAAGCTGGAATTAGTTTAATATAATGCATACATACATCATTTGAGGTGATTAGATGAGAAGAACACAGATTTATTTAGATGATGAAATTTACAAAATAAAGAAAACCTTTTGAAAGTTATAAAAGAAGTAGCTGGTATATGAAACTATCAGGCTGAAGATGTTGAAAGTTTTGTAAGGGACATAAGAAAGGGAGATAGAATTGATAGTTTTTGATACGGAAGTATTGATATGGATATTAAGAGGGAAAAAAGAAATTATCTAAAAAGCTGAAAAGTTAATAAATGAAACAAACAGGTATGACAAATAGCTGAAATTTATGCAGGAGCAAGAAAAAAAGAATTAAAACAGATAGAAAAGCTGCTAAATAGTTTTAGGAAAATTGAGATAAATGAAGAAATAGGAAAACTATCAGGAGAGTTTATGAAAAAATATAGGAAATCTCATAATGTAGAGCTGGCGGATAGTTTAATCGCTGCATGTTGCAAAGTTTATGGATTTAAGACTTTGAATAAAAAACATTGTCCAATGATAAAAGAAAAATTGATTTGGGAGACCAATCATGGGAAAAATAATAATAGAGGTTGAAGAGAATATAAACCTGAAAATTAAAGCTAAAAATACAAAAGAGGGATTAAAAATTAAAACAAAAGTTTTAAGTTTAATAGAAAATTTTAAATACGCAGATTTTAGGAGATCATCATGAAATATAAATACATAGAAAGAAATCCAAACGTTCTTGGTGGAAAACCGGTTTTCAAAGGAACCAGAATTCCAATTTATCTAATTTTAGATTTCTTATCAGCTGGTGAAACGATAAATGAAATTTTAGAAAATTATCCTCAGCTTTCCAGAGAAGCTATATTGGAAGCTATAAGATATGCTTCTGAGTACACAAAATTAGAAGAGGATCTAATTGAAACTTCTAATTGATGAAAATGTTCCATTAAAATTAGCTGTGGAACTACTTAGATTATATCCAAACTCTGCATATGTGTTAAATAGCCACCTTAAAGGGAAGTCTGACAAATATCTATTTGAATATGCAAAAAAAAATGAATTTATCATTATCACTTATGACACAGATTTCTTAGATATGTTGTCCTATCCTTTAGAAAATTCTCCAGGAAGAATCATCTTAAGATATAAAAACTTAAAAATCAGTGAAACATTAGAAAAAACATTGAAAGCTTTAGAAATTCTCAAAAATAGAGATTTATATAATTCTATTGTAATTATTTCAAATAATAAAATTAGAATAAAGAGGTACAGCCTATGAAACAGATCCTTTTATCCCACGGTGGTGGTGGAGAAGAAACACAAAAACTGATCAAAGATCTGTTTTTTAAATATTTTTCAAACCCTATCTTAGAAAAAATGGAAGATGCGGCGGTTCTAAACATAAACTCAAAACTTGCCTTTACCACAGACAGCTTTACCGTGTCGCCTATTTTTTTTAGAGGTGGAGATATTGGAAAGCTGTCTATCGCCGGAACGGTTAATGACCTTGCTGTGATGGGGGCAAAACCTCTTTATATGAGCTGTTCATTTATTATAGAAGAGGGAT
>JALVEZ010000205.1 GCA_027030405.1 Hydrogenothermaceae bacterium
GACTTTAGTTTTTGGATTTAGTTCAACATTTTAAAAATAAAAAAGGCAGGTTTAAAAACCTGCCTTCCTGTATAAGAAATTTTTAAATTCTAATTAGCAGCTGAATGAGCTTCCACATCCGCAAGAACCAGATGCGTTGGGATTTTTGATAGTAAATCCACCACCCATGAAGTCAGTTACATAGTCAAGAACTGCTCCACCGATGTATGGTGCACTGAACTCATCAATTGCGATTTTAACGCCGTTTCCTGCTTCTACTACTTTGTCATTTTCTGTGATTTCTTCGTCAAATCCCATTGCATATTGGAATCCAGAACATCCACCAGGAACTACTCTAACTCTTAAAATAGGATTTTCAATTCCTTGTTCGTCAGCTATTTTTTTGATTTCGTTAGCTGCTGCTTCTGTAACTGTAAAATTTATAGTTGCTTGTTGTTCCATAATGAAAACCTCCAAAAATTAAATTTAAATTTACATTAATAATACATCATAATTTTACCAATTGTATGAGTTAAATCAGAATGACATTAGATAATATAAACCTGAAGTTGTTCCTATGTTTTCTAACTTTCCTGTCAGCTTGGAGCCTAAAATCTGTTCAAGTAGAGGTTTTTCTTTTTTTAGTTCTACAATCATAGGATGTTCTTGATCCAGTCCTGCAAGTTTTTTTGCTTCATCGATTGCATCCTGTGTATTTCCAAGTTTATCTACAAGTTTTAGTTCTAAAGCCTGTTTCCCGCTAAATACTCTACCATCTGCATATTTTTTTAGAACCTTTTTTTCTATTGGGCGGTATTTCACAATTGCATCTAAAAATTGATTATAAACATCCATAACTGTTCTCTGTAGTAATTCTTTCTGTTCTGGGGTTAAAGGATGATTTGGATATAAAATATCTTTATTTTTACCACTTTTAATATTATTAACTTTTACACCTATTTTATTTAACACTTTACTGAAGTCCACATGTTGAATAATAACACCGATACTTCCAGTTACTGTTCCAGGATCTGCATATATAACATTTGCAGGGACACTAACATAGTATCCTCCTGAGGCTGCCACATTTCCCATAGAAACAACGACAGTCTTTTTATCTCTTAGCTTTTCAATTGCTCTGTATATTTCCTGTGATGCTCCTACCGCTCCACCAGGACTATCAACTTTAATGACAACTGCTTTTATTGAATCATCATTCTTTGCAATATCTATAAGTTTTATTGTTGATATATAATCAGAAATTACTCCATTGATTTTTATTAGAGCAATTTTAGACTGAAGTTTATAAACTACTACTGATACAATATACATTACTATCAGTAATGCTATTATTCCTATTGCTATTTTTTTCTTCATATTTTCTCCTATAGAGAGGTTTCTCTGTATATGCAGTAACTATTGTTTTCGTATTTTAGAATTAACTTTTTATTAATTGTAGACTTAAATTTATCTGACTGGTATTTTTGCTTTAATATAACAAGATATTTTTGTTTAGGTAAATCTTTTGTTTTTAAAAGTTTAATATCTAATTTAATAAACCGTTTATTAAGAATTGTTTTCCTTTTGTAATCTTTCCACTCTTTTTTACCGCCCTTTCTCCATTTAAAATCGTCACAGTATAAAGACACAAACCCATCAACATTTTTCGTTTCCCAGTATCTTTCCCACGCTTTTATTAGTCTCCACGGAGTTGGATATTTTCTCTTAGATATATAATGTTTTATTTTTTTTATAACAGGTTTTGTTTTTTTAGGTATGTAGTTCGATTTTTTTAGTTTAGGTGTTTCTGTTTTTATTTGTTTGGTAATCTTTGGCCGATTAAATTTCTTTTTTTCTTCTAACTTAGCAATTTCTGAGTATTTTGTTTGTTTTGGAGAAGAAACAAGTAGAACTTTTGGTTTTCTTCTTGGAAGATTTAATTTCTTAAATTCTTCACCTATGATTTTGAAATTGTTTCCTTTGCCAACCCAGTAGATCTTCTTTATACCAAAGTCTTGATAGTAATCTCCTTTATAGTATTGTAGAAAATGCATTACTAAAAGATCCTGATCTTTATACCCGTTTCGAAGATATAAAATTTTTAAATCGCCGATATCAACTGTTATACTTTTCTTTTTTAATATTCTGTACCTTTTTGATTTTATAAAAGATTTTAAATTCCCTCTCAGATTCTTACCGTATCTATAATCTTTATGATACAGAGAGAAAAAAGTGTTTACATCTTTATTTTCCCAGGATGTTTTCCATTTATAAAGAAGGTTTAATGCTGTTTTTCTTATTTTAGAGTTATCTCTCACAAAATTAACTTTATCTTCGATCACAATAGGCGTCTGGTTTAACTTTATAATATTCCTAAAATCTGTTATATATTGGTTTTCTACGACTACACAACCCTGCGTCTGAAAAGGTTTTTTTGCTCTGTTTTTTATATCTGAACCGTGAAGCCATATACCGTAACCGTTCTTTTTTAATAATCTATCTATCAGATTTGGATAATCTGTTACAAAAGCTCCAGAACCGTATAATGGACTATTTCCTAAATCTCTTCTTGTTTTAAATCTTGTAAAAAAATAAATACCTGTAGGTGTTTTTTTATCGCCTGATATGGATTTTTTACCAAAATTCTGTCCAGTTGTTGAAGGCATATATCTGAATAAAGATAATCTTCCATTCATATCAGTTTTATAAACAAAAAGCGTTTGGAGAGATTTATCAACAACTAAAACATAACTATTTGCAGGTAGGTAAACAAGGCTTTCAGGAAAACCTTTCATTATCTGTTTTTCTACAATTGAACTATAAACAGTTCTTACATTTAAAGGATTACCAGCTTTTTCTGACAGTTTTCCAATCTTATACAGAGCAAAACTATTTTCTGGATCAAATTTTACAGCCCTTTTATAACTATTTAATGCTTCTTTTAAATTTTCCGATTCTAAGAATTTCCCTCGGAAAACCCAGATATAAGGATCTTCAAAATCATCAAGAGAATCTTTAAGTTTTTCTAAAAATCTTCTCTTTTCTTTATCTTTTATATTTGATAAATCTTCAACTGAAAGACGGGATAAATAAAGTGAGACAAGTAAATCCTTTGCCTCCTTATCTTCTGGATGATTTGCTACATATTTTTCTAAAATCTCGATAGATTTTATAAATTTGCCTTTCTCTGCATATTCTATAGCTTTGTCTTTATAGTTTGAACCGAAAGAGACAGTTGTTCCCACAAATAAAGATA
This sequence comes from Hydrogenothermaceae bacterium, assembly GCA_027030405.1. Lineage (GTDB taxonomy): Bacteria > Aquificota > Aquificia > Aquificales > Hydrogenothermaceae > JALSSE01. The sequence goes on from JALVEZ010000205.1 coordinate 3,236, forward strand.
ATAAGACTAAAGCTATAACTTTTTTCATTTTATAATCTGTTTAGTTTTTCATATAAACTTTTGCTTAGATCTTTTTTGAAAATAAGTTTAGGAGTTTTTTTTAATCTGACTCTTTTTCCGAGGTTGGCTCTAAAATGACTGCTTTTTGTATTTAACTGTTCAACTACTTCTTCTTCATTCTCCAATGCAGAAACGATAACTACAGCACTACTTAAATCTGATTTTGTATCAACATCCATTATTGTTATAAAGTTTCCATTCATTTCTTCGAGTATCATTTCGCTTAATGTTTTTTTAATGAGTGTGTTGATTCTTTCCATCCTATGAGACTTTCTCAATTTTTTCACCTTTCTATATTATTTCTTTGTATATGTTAATGTGTAAATCTGGATAATTAGATTCTATAAATTTTACAATACTTTGCAGTGATTTCTCAACCTGCTTTTTATCAGGTGCAACCAAAACTACAGCAATCTGTGCATTCTGCCATAAGTCTTGATTACCAACTTCTGCAACAGATACATTAAATTTTGATTTTAATTTTTCTTTTACTGATCTTACAACCATTCTTTTACTTTTTAATGAATTTGCATGAGGAATGTAAAAATCTAACACTAAATTTCCTATCATCATTGCTTCTAACCTTTTAATCTTAAGTTTTTCAGGGAATATATTATATAACTTTTTTAATTTTTCAAATCTGAAGAAATAAAAAAGCCTCCCCTTTTAGAGGAGGCCTGTTAAGAGATGTATCAGATATAGAGATTTCTATTTTTTAGCAAATGTTGTAGGACATTCTACATTTGTTTTTAAATAAAACTTTGTATCTAAAGCTTTTTCTTTTCTTTTTAAACCAGCCTGAGATATTTTAATTACATCATCACACTGTCTTACGACAGTTTTGTTCATAACTTCTCTAACACATTCTTTAATAAAGTTCACCGTTTTATGATTGTAATAAATAACAGATATTTCAGGTGATTTAAATTTAAATTCTGATTTATCTTCTGATACATAAACGGTTCCGAAATTTTTATCTGCCACTAATAATCCAAGATCATCTTTGTATTTTTTTAAAGTTTTTTCACATTTGATTTCTTCACAAATTCCATTTTGTGAAACTACTAAAACTCCTAAAAGTCCAAGTCCCATAATAATTTTTTTCATTTGAAAAACCTCCAAATTTTCATTAACAGTATCGCTTTCGGTAAAAATATTTTTTACATTAATACTTATTTTTGTAAACAAAAATACTAAGAAAATTAATATCTATTGATATTCAAATTAATAGATATAGTAAGCATTGACTATCTTAATTATCGAGGATAAAAAAGAATTTTTTAGTCTATCTGATTTTTAGAGTAGCTAAAGCTATAATAGCTAAAAGAATGGATATTATCCATATTCTTGTTACAATTTTTGGCTCTGGTATTCCTAATTTTTCAAAATGATGGTGAATTGGTGCCATTAAAAATATTCTTTTTCCACCTGTTAACTTAAAGTATGCCACCTGAATAATTACCGATAAAGTTTCAACTACAAATATTCCTCCAACAATTGCGAGTACAAGTTCATGTTTTGTAATTACAGAAACGATTCCTAACACTGCTCCAATTGACAACGAACCTGCATCTCCCATAAACACTTCTGCAGGATAAGAATTGAACCATAAAAATCCCAGTCCAGCTCCCAATAATGCCATAAGGAAAATTGTAAGTTCACCACTACCTGCAACATACGGAATATGCAAATATTTTGCAAAAACTACATTACCTACTAAATATGCAAGTATAGCAAAAGTTGTGGCAGTTATTAATGCAGGCCCTATTGCGAGTCCATCTAAACCATCAGTTAAATTAACTGCATTGGACGTGGCAACAACCATAAAAATAACTAAACCAATATAAAAAACACCTAAGTCAAACTGTAAATTTTTAAAAAAGGGAAAATAAAGGATAGTATTAAACTTTGGATAGATATACAAAATATAAGCTGGAATAGATGCAAAAATTATCTGAAGTAAAAATTTAGTTTTTGAAGATATACCTTTTTTCTTTGTTACTTTCTTAATGTCATCATAAAGTCCTATACCTGCAAATGATATAAATGTAAAAAGTGTTAACCACACATAAATATTATCTAACCTACACCACAAAAGTGTTGAAAATACTACAGGGAATATAATCAAAACGCCTCCTAAAGTAGGAACATACTTTTTCTGAATATGACCTGTGTAATCTCTAACCACACCGCCTTTCTTTCTTTGAAAGATTTTCAAACGTCTTATAACATAAGGGCCAAAAATAAGAGTTAAAAAAAATGCAGTTAAAAGAGCAGAAAAAGACCTAAATGTTATGTATTTAAAAAGATTTATATCTAAGAGTTGGTAAAATAAATGGTATAACATCTTTTATTCTCTATTTATTGCAAAAAGTCTATCAAGAATTATTGCAGAAGCATTTCTTACCGATAAATGGTTGTATTTTCCTGGGCCTAATATAGGCTCCAAAACATAATCACAGCTTTTTACCAATTCTTCAGGCATTCCCCAACCTGTTCCCATTAATATAAGGAAAACTTTATCTTTGTCTTCCATAATCTTTCTCATCTCCTTATAGGAAACTGTTTGTGGATATTTTTTTGCTGAGGTTGATATAAGAATCGGCTCTTTGCCTGTTTCTTCTTTAATTTTTTCAATCATCTCTGTTATAGAGCTTACAAGTCTAACCAGTCTACCTGCGTCAGATCTTCTGGGATTAAATCCACTTCCAAAACCTTCCGTCCAGTATTTTATCTGTTCTGAAATAATAAACTGCTGTGCTTCAAGAGGTTGAACAATATAATATCCACCCAACTCATATGTCCTTGCAGGACGTGCAATATCATGAAAATCAAGGGTAGTAAAAGATGTTACAATCCATCTTCCATCCCTATTTACAGCAGGGTAATGAACTACGGATATATATACATGGCTATTTGTCATACTCAACTTCCTTTATCTTGTTAATAATGCAAATGTAATATTACTTTCAAGCATACCTATAGCACCGCTAATGAAAAGATATAAAAGAATAGTTACGATGATAAATTGAAAAGATTTCGTTCCTGATGGGACTTTTAAAACTTTTTCTCCACCAATAAACATCAGATAAAAGCTATAAAAAGAAGCTAAAAATATCAAAAACATTGATAAAGGTGAGTTCATCATATAAACAATACCAACAACCCATGTAGGAATAAGGGAATATACTGCCACCATAAAAGCTTTATTCGGATCTTTTTCTCCGCCAAATGCACCTGCTAAAAACAGGATAATTCCCATTAAAACAATAGGCTTAAATAACTCAAAACCATATGTAACTAATGCAATCATTAATTCTTTAGTTATATCATTGTCTATAAGAGCATTTCTTAATGCTTCCATATACTGAATGTTTTGCTGACTTTGTTGTGGATCTTGTTTTGCAAGTTCTAAAAATTTATTGATAGCTTCAACATACTGACTTTTTAGAACTGTAAAACCTAAAAAATGACCTAAAGCAGGAATAGCAGCAAAAAAGATAACGATTTTAAGATAAAGTTCTTTTATTGTAAAATTTTTCTGGGCTAACTTTTCCCATCCTTGTTTTGGTTTAATATAAAGTTCAATATCAAAATAATCTTTAAACATAAGAACTCCTTCGATTTTTAATTTTGTTAAATTTATATATTACTTTTAAACTTGATAAATATCAATTACAATAGAATGATAAATATAAAATTTTTAAGAAAGGAGGAATAGATGGAAGAATTAAAAAAGCTTATCACTGAAGCCTGGGAAAATAGGGGTCTACTAAAAAAGATAGATTATAAAGAGGCTGTTAGAGAAACTATAAAGCTCCTCGACGAAGGAAAACTCAGGGTTGCAGAAAAAAAAGACGGAGAATGGATAGTTAATGAATGGGTAAAACAAGCCATTTTACTTTATTTTCCAATTCAGGATATGGAAGTTATAGAAGTTGGACCTTTTGAATATTACGATAAAATACCTTTGAAAAAGGGATATAAAGAGGCAGGAGTTAGGGTAGTTCCACCTGCAACTGCAAGATACGGTTCGCATATAGAATCTGGGGCCATTTTAATGCCTTCTTATGTAAATATCGGAGCTTATGTAGGAAGCGGCACACTTGTTGATACATGGGCAACTGTAGGTTCTTGTGCACAAATTGGAAAAAATGTTCATCTTTCAGGTGGTGTAGGAATAGGTGGCGTTTTAGAACCTCCTTCTGCAAAACCTGTTATTGTTGAAGATAACTGTTTTATAGGTTCAAGATGTATAATTGTTGAAGGTGCAATCATAGAAGAAGAGGCAGTTTTAGGTGCTAACGTTGTTATCACTGCATCTACAAGAATAATAGATGTATCAGGTGAAGAACCTGTTGAATATAGAGGAAGAGTTCCTGCAAGAAGCGTAGTTATTCCAGGAACAATAACAAAGAAATTTCCTGCAGGTGAATATGGTGTTGCCTGTGCATTAATAATAGGAAAAAGAAAAGAATCAACCGATAAGAAAACTTCATTAAATGATGCATTAAGAGATTTTAATGTTTCAGTTTGATGAAGGGGTTAGGTTTGGGAAAATAAAATTTAGGAGGACAAAATGTTCAAAAGTCTTAAAAAAGTAGCAATGACCCTTTCATTAGTAGCACTAATTACTGTTCCATCTTTAGCAGAAGATGATGCTTGCCTTTCAACGACAGATATATCTGCAAAGCAGGTTCAAAAAGCACTTGCACCTTTATTAGGTGGTGCAAAAGTTGTAAAAGTTTCAGAATCCCCAATCGATGGATTATATGAAGTTGTGATAGAGGCAAGAGGAAAGAAAATACCTATTTATGTTGACTGTGAACTTAAATATCTTGTTTCAGGTGAGATCATAGATATTAAAGCTAGGAAGAGCATAACAAGAGAAAGAGCAAGAGAACTTGCAAAAGAAACAATAGAAGAAAATGCAAAAGTTCTTGCTAAGGTTTTAGGAAAAGATAAAGTTGAAAAGCTGAAAAAAATAGCACCTGATTTTGTTGCAAAAGCAAAAATAGTAAAAATAGAAAATAAACCAAAACCAAATCTTATTTTAGGAAATCCTTCTGCAAAAACAAAAATAATACTTATTGAAGATCCTCAGTGTCCGGCCTGTGCTATGCTCCACGAAGAGATCTTAAAACTTTTAGAAAAAAGAAAAGATATTGCATTCGAAGTTTATTTATTCCCATTAGAATTTCACAAGTATGCTGAAGGAATTTCAGAAAATATAGTTTGTACTAAATCTTTAAAAGAGAAACAAAAAATACTTCATGAAAGTTTCGAAGCAGCTTTAAAGAATGATAAAAGAAAATTAAAAAGCCTTAGCAAACCTTGTGCAGATGCAAAACCATCTATAGAAAAAAGTATAGAATTTGGTAAAAACGTTAAAATCTCAGGGACACCTACCATAATTTTCCCTCACAATGTGATGATCTCTGGGGCAATGAAAGCAGAAACTTTAGAAAAAATCATAGACATTTTAAAATAATACAAAAAGGGGATTATATCCCCTTTCCTATCTACTATGGAATATCTGGTAAAACTAAAAAATCTAAAAGTTGACTTTCTTATAGAAGATCAAATAATAGAAGCTTTAAAAGGAATATCCTTTGAAATTTTTCCAGAAGAAATAGTTGCCCTTGTAGGTGAATCAGGTTCGGGAAAAAGTGTAACCTGTCAGGCTATATTGGATATACTTCCTAAATATGCCAGAGTTGAAGGCGATATCATTTTGAATATAGATAAATATAAAAATAAAAATCTTAAATCTCTAACAGATGAACAAAAAAGAGATATCAGAGGAAACCATATATCTATGATATTTCAGGAACCATCTGCAGTTTTAAATCCATTGTTTACAATAGGAGAACAGATAGTAGAGACTATTCTGGCACATCAGAGTATCTCAGAAGGAGAAGCTTATAAAAAAGCAATAGAGGCAATGGAAAATGCAAAAATTCCTCATCCAGAAATTAGATTCAAGCAGTATCCACACGAAATGTCAGGTGGACTAAAACAGAGAGTTGCCATAGCAATCGCAATCGCAAATTATCCTAAACTTTTACTTGCCGATGAGCCAACAACTGCTCTTGATGTTACGGTTTCTGCACAGATTTTAAAATTATTTAAATCTTTAAAACAGAATCTAAAAGTTGGAATTCTTTTGGTCACACATGATCTTGGTATTGTGGCTGAAGTCGCTGACAGGGTTCTTGTTATTTATAAAGGTGAGATAGTTGAAACAGGGGATGTTTTTGAAATATTTGAAAATCCAAAACATCCTTATACTAAAAAACTTCTTTCTTCCAGACCTTCCATATTCAGCGAAAAGTAATAAATTATTATCAAAAATCTAACAAGAGGAGACTAAGATGTTTGTTGATAAAGCAAAAATATATGTTAAAGCAGGTGATGGTGGTAATGGTTGTGTTGCTTTTCGTAGGGAAAAGTTTGTTCCAATGGGAGGACCTGCTGGAGGAAACGGAGGAAAAGGTGGAGATGTTATTTTGGTTGCTGATGATAGACTCCAAACATTGATGGATTTCAAATACAAAAGACATTACAAAGCCCAAAGAGGACAACACGGATCAGGTGGAAACAAATCTGGAAAAGCAGGAGAAGATCTTTATATAAAAGTTCCTGTAGGAACTGTTGTGAAAGATGCAGAAACAGGAGAAGTACTTGCTGATCTTACAAAAAGTGGGGAAAAATTTGTGGTAGCAAAAGGTGGAAAAGGCGGAAAAGGTAATACAGCATTTAAATCTCCAACGAATCAGGCACCGATGGAAGCAGAAGAAGGAGAAAAAGGTGAAGAAAAATGGATAGAACTTGAACTAAAACTCTTAGCAGATGTAGGAATAATAGGTTTTCCAAACGCAGGAAAATCTACATTGATATCCACATTGTCACACGCAAAACCAAAGATTGCAGATTATCCTTTTACGACATTGTCTCCAGTATTAGGAGTTATTCATTTTGATATTGGTGAGTCAGTGGTATTGGCAGATATACCAGGACTAATAGAAGGTGCATCAGAAGGGCATGGATTAGGTCATGAATTTCTGAGACATATAGAGAGAACAAAGTTCTTATTACACGTCATAGACATTTCAGATTTCAAAGAAAGAGATCCTATTGAAGCATTTGAAAAAATAAATAAAGAACTTGAAAATTACTCACCTGAACTTTTAAAAAAACCTCAGATTGTAGTTGGGAACAAAATAGATATGCTCTCCGATAAAACAGAAATAGAAAAACTTAAAAATTATTTTAAAGAAAAAGGAATAGAATTTGTTCCTGTATCACTTGTAACAAAAGAAGGAGTGGATGATCTCTTAAACAAGCTTAAAGAGGCTCTAAAGAAAGAAAAAATGTTGGAAAAAAAATAATTACAGCATTATTACTTTATTTCTACCTGCCTCTTTGGCTTTATAGAGGGCTTTATCTGCTCTGGATAAAAATGTTTTTTCATCATCATCTGCGAAAAACTGTGTTAAACCTATGCTTATTGTGGTCTTTATACCATGAAAATCTGTTCTTTCTATAGCTTTTCTCAATCTTTCCAATAGAATCAATGCTTTTTCTTTAGGAATTTCAGGTAAAAGTAAAACGAACTCTTCTCCTCCCCATCTTGCAAAAATGTCTGATTTTCGAATACTATTTTTTATTAAAGAAGTAATTCCTTTTAAAACTTTATCACCAGTTTGATGACCGTATGTATCATTTATTTTTTTAAAAAAGTCTATATCTATAACTGCTAAAGATAAAATATTTCCATATCTTTTACTGTCTTCTATTTTCTGTCTGAAAATCTCTTCAAATTTTAATCGGTTATAAACCCCTGTTAAAATATCCGTGGTTGCTAATTTTATAAGCTTTTTCTCATATTCCTTTTTCTCGGTAATGTCATTGCCAATGGATAAAATTTCTACCAATTTTCCTGATTCATCAAAAACAGGTTTATTTGCCCAAAGTATCCATACCCTTTTCCCTGTTTTTGTTATATTTTCATTTTCATTTTTTTCATACGAAAATGGATTTCTCACTATATCTTTTATCATCAAGTTTAGATTTCTTCCGTCAATACTTTTATCTGGAACGATAGTATCGAGTACATTTTTACCTACTAATTCATCAATATCATACTCAAAAAAAGAAGCTCCAAACTTATTTATAAATGTTATTGTTCCATCTGGTTTCCATCTAAGAACTATACTATTTACTGTTTCTACAAGTTCTCTGTACTTCTTTTCACTTTCAATAATTTTTTGTTCAAATTTTTTCTTTTCTGTAATATCCCTTGTAAACCAGACAATTCCTTTAGCCTCTCCATCTACTTCATATGGAACGGAATATCTTTCCAATAGCTTTCCATCTTTCATTTCTATAAAATCATGAGAATAATAATCATTATTTTTATAAAGTTTCTGGACTTTTCTTTCAAACTCATCAGGATTTTTAACTTTTTGCTTTGCTATTTTTAAAAGTTCCGTAGTTGGCTTTGTTTTTACGCTTTCTTTTGGAATTCCCCACATTTCAAGGAATTTATTGTTGTAATACAGAACTTCTCTATCTTTACTGACGACTAAAATAGCATCATAGCTTGACTCTAAAGTGGCATTTAAAATTGATATCGCATTTTCAAGATTTTGTTCTAGTTTCTTTCTTTCTGTTATATCAACTAAAAAATCTAAAACTGCTTTTTTTCCATTCCACTGAATAATTACAGGTCTTATATGAAACCATCTAATTTCCCCATCTTTTGTAACAAGCCTAAAATCATACTCTTTTTCAACAGGTAGTCCTTTAAATCGTTTCTCTAAGTTTAATAAAACTCTATCTAAATCATCTTTATATACAAATGTTTCTAAGGGTAAACTCTTAATTTCTTCTACACTGTATTTAGTAATTTGAGATATTTTTTTATTTGCATAAACAATTTTAAAATCCTGAACAACAACTATTCCTTCTCCTGCATTTTCAACAATTAGATGAAATTCATTATTACCTAAGTTCTTCAGTTCATTTTTTAAATTTGTTAAATCTTTTTTTAATTGTAGGAAATTTTGTTCTATCTCCTGATAAGAAAAATTGCTCATTTTATTACCTTTGTCATAGAATTGTAAGTCTTTATTACATAAATTTTATTGCTAAAAACTGTTTTTACAAATCAATATGTTTTTATTTAAAGCAAATTTAATAAAAATGGGATACATTAAATAGTTCGTTTAATTTTTAATAAAAATAAATTAAAGGAGGAAAAGTATGCAAAACCTGAAGACAGTCCTTTTGCTTGGTATTTTAACAGGGCTGTTCCTTGTAGTTGGTAAATTATTAGGTGGGCAAACTGGTATGGTCATTGCCTTTTTCTTTGCAATGGCAATGAACTTTTTTGCTTACTGGTATTCAGATAAAATGGCTTTACGCATGTATAATGCTGTAGAAATTCCGTATGAAGAAGCTCCATGGCTTCATCAAATGGTCGAAGAACTAGCCAGAAAAGCTGGCATTCCAAAACCGAGAATATATTTGGCTCCCATAGATATTCCTAATGCTTTTGCAACAGGAAGGGACCCAGAACATGCAGCAGTGGTTGTGACATCTGGAATTCTTCAGATTTTAACACCTGAAGAATTAAAAGGTGTTTTAGCCCATGAAATAGCACATATAAAAAATAGAGATATTCTAATCTCAAGCATAGCCGCTACTATTGGTGGTGCTATATCTATGCTTGCAGAAATGGCTTTCTGGTCAAACCTTTTTGGTGGACATGATGAAGAAGGAGGTGGAATAGGAGGAATAATTGGTTCTATCTTATTATTTATTCTTGCACCAATTGCCGCAATGATTATTCAAATGGCAGTATCCCGTTCAAGGGAATTTGCAGCAGATGAAACAGGAGCAAGAATATCAGGATGTCCTCTATGCTTAGCAAGGGCTTTACAAAAATTAGAACAAGCTGCAGAGCAACTTGCACCAGTTGCAGCACAGGAAATAAATCCTGGAACAGCACATATGATGATAATAAATCCTTTAAAAGGAACTTCTTTAGCTTCGTTGTTCTCAACACATCCACCAACAGAAGAACGAATAAGAAGACTTTATGAAATAGCAAAAGAAATGGGACAAATTTAAATAAAAATTTTGGAGGAGAAATATGAGACTTAATACTCAATCAATTCCTGTACCTCAGGAAGAAAAAGCCAGTTTATTGGCAAAAACATACCTACTTTTAACGGTAGGTTTTATATTAATGGCAGTAGGAACGGTGGTCGGACTTCAGTTCTTACCACAGTTGGCAGCACTGGGAAAATGGATGTATCTAATTATCGCTCTTGTGGCTACAATCGGAACAATGTTTCTTGCTTTAATGAATCAGCATAATACATTAGGATACGTATTTTTTTGTCTGTTTACATTTACGGTAGGATTTTTTGATGCACCTGCCATTGCAGTTATTTTAAATTCTCCTGCACTTATTGTAATTTTTAAACAGGCTTTTGGTTTAACAGCAGCTATAACTGGTTCATTAACAGCTTATGTCTTTATTAGTAAAAAAGATTTCAGCTTTTTAAGTGGATTTCTTTTTACAGGATTGGTTTTAGTTGTAATTATGGCAGTGCTGGGTCTTTTCTGGCAAAATGATACATTAACACTTGTAATGTCAGGAATGGGAGCACTTGTGTTTTCAGGTTTTATCCTTTATGACACATCAAGACTTGTACATGAAAAAGGAACACCTGTTGAAATAGCAATAGCATTGTTCCTTGATATTGTTAATCTGTTCTGGATGTTGTTTAATCTCTTAAGTATCTTAAAAGGTGAAGAATAATCTATCACAAAGAGGGAGGAACTCCCTCTTCCATTAATTCAACTTAAAAAATAAAGTTATAATATACATTTAACGAAATAAAGTGTTAATACAGAGAGGGAGAAGTATGACTTTTCAAAAAATAATATTTATCCAGATGGAAAAATTTAATGAAAAAAATTTTAATATTTCCCAATGTATTGCAGGAAAGTTAGAAGCAGAGCTTTTGATTTTTTTATACAAATTATCTGGAGATGTTTTAACCTTCATAGAAGAAAAATTAAAAGGAACAAACATCAAATATAGAATAAAATCGTTTGATGATCTGAAATCTTTGAAAGCCACTATAAATAAAGAAAACCCTGATTTAGTTATCTTAACAGAAGAAAAAATAAATCCATTAAAACATATATTTACACATACAAATGCAGAAAAACTCTTAAAAACAATAGAAAAATACAATGTCATTTTTCTTCAAGAAGATGAAGATAATATTCAAAAGGCTTTGATATATGTAAATAAAGAAGTTTCTGAGTTTTATATAAAAACTGCGTACGAATTTGTTAAAAAAATCATAGGAGAAGTAACATTTGTTTACTCATTCTATGAAGATTTTTACGAACTAACCATACGAAAAACTCATACGGAAGAAGAAGCAGAAGAAATAATAGAAGCAATGATAGAGGAAAAAGAAAAAGAAATAGTAAGAAAAATAGAAAATGCAGTGCAAAATCAACCTTACCATTTAATAACTATATTAGGCGAGCCAAAGAAAGAGATTAATCTATTCGCAATAGAAAGAGGATTTAATTTCATCATTGTAAATAGCAAAGTAAAAGACAAAACTGCATTTATCGAAAATCTTCAGGTTTCATTAGGAATATTTTTAGATAACAAGGAAGAAGAATAATGGGCGAACATCAATCTTTATTGGCAGTATTTGGAATAAACGTAACTCATCAACTTTTATACTGGCTTTCTATTCTTCTATTTGTTGGAACATATACGATGATAATATTGGAAAAATATTTTCATCGTGTTGCAGCAGCACTTTTTGGGGGAACACTTGCTATATTCCTTGGACTGATTACTCCGAAAGAAGCTTGGGAGGCAATTGACCATAATACCATCTTTCTATTGATCGGAATGATGGTTATAGTTTCTGTTTTAATTGAAAGCGGATTTTTCTCTATTCTTTCCGCTCAGGCTTTAAGAATAACAAAAGGAGAGCCATTAAAAATACTTTTAACATTCACATTCCTAACTGCGTTTTTATCTGCATTTTTAGATAACGTAACAACAGTTCTATTTATGGTTCCTATACTTATATCATTGACGACAAAATTAAAATTAAAACCTGTTCCATATATAATAGCCACTGTTTTAGCTTCTAATATTGGCGGAACAGCAACTCTAATAGGTGATCCACCTAACATCATAATAGGTTCATTGGGACATTTTACATTTAATGATTTTATTATAAATTTAGCTCCTATTGTGATTGTTACACACGTTGTAGGAACTATCGTTTTTACACTTTTTATGAAAATTAAAGGGGATTTAACACCAAAAATAACTGATCCAAAAGAGTTAGAAAAAATAATAACAGACCATCCTGTAGAGTACGACATAGTCCTTATGAGAAAAGGACTTATAGTTTTTGGAGCAACTGTTTTACTATTCTTCCTTCATCACACCCTGCATTTAGAAGCAGGAACAATAGCTCTGTTTATGGCATCAGTTCTTTTACTTTGGTCAAAAGAAAATCCTGAGAAAGTATTTGAAAGAGTTGAATGGACAACACTGACATTTTTCTTAGGGCTTTTTATAGTAATAGGTGCCTTAGAATCTACAGGCGTTTTTGAAACCGTCGCCCACTATGTGGCAGATGTAATAAAAGATCCTATGTCAGGGATACTGATTTTAGGTTCACTATCTGCAATTATCTCAGGAATTGTTGACAATATTCCTTTTACAATGGCAATGTCATATGTCCTAATAGATTTAGGAAAAGAAGCAACATTCAACACAGAACCTTTATGGTGGGCATTGGCCCTCGGTGCGTGTTTGGGAGGAAATCTGACAATTATAGGAGCTTCAGCAAACGTTGTGGCAGCAGGTCTTTCTGAAAGGGAAGGATATCCGATAAAATTTTGGGATTTCGTAAAAGCGGGAACGCCTGTTACAGTAATTACAGTTATAGTAGCTCTCGGTTTATTGTGGTTAAAATATGCGATTTTTGGCATATAATATAGGCTACAAAATATAAGAGGTTTGTAGCTTGGATATAAAAGATATCGCAAAAATAACCAATGGAAGATTAATCAATCCTGAACAACCACAAAAAATTGAAAAATTCATAATAGACAGTAGAAAAGCACAAAAAGAAACTTTTTTCGTTCCTTTAAAAGGCGAAAACACAGACGGTCATAATTTTATACAAAATGCCCTTGAAAATGGTTCAGTAGGATATTTTTCAGAAAAAGAAGTTTCCTTTCCTAATGGAATTTTAGTTGATAACACACTGGATGCATTAACCAAAGTAGGAAAATATAAGAGAAATAATTTACAAAAGGCAGTAGGAATAACAGGAACAGCAGGGAAAACTACAACAAAAGAACTTTTAAAGTTGGTTTTATCGCAATTTTTTAAAACCTACGGCACAGAAGGAAACTACAACAATCACATTGGATTGCCTCTAACATTATCAAACATTCCTGAAAATACAGAAATAGGCGTTTTTGAATTAGGTGCTAACAAAAAAGGAGATATATCTGAACTCGTAAACATATTAGAACCTGATATAACAGTTTTAACAACAGTAGGAGATGCCCACAATGAAGGTTTTGGAACCTTTAAAGATATAGTAGAAGCTAAAGGAGAAATATTTGATACTGGTGAATTTGCAGTTTTACCAGAATTTTTTCTACCTTATTACGAAAGCAAACTGATAAACTATATAACGTTTGGAACAGAATCAGACGCAGATATACAGATTTCGGATGTTAAAATTACTGATATCGGCATAAAAGGAACTATAAAATACAAAAAAGAAAAGATCATTTTAGAAATTCCAACATTCAATAAAGCTATTTTTCACAACATTGGAGCAGTGGCAGGTGTTCTTTATGCACTTGGATTAGATCCTTTAAAACCTTTAAAAATTTTAGAAGATTTTAAAGAGATAGAAGGAAGATTTAAAACAATAAATAAAGGGAATCTAACCATAATAGATGATACTTATAACAGTAATCCTTTGTCTCTAAAAAATCTTATAGATGTTTTAAATGCCTTTAAGGAAAAAAAGGTTATAGTAATAGGTGATATGCTTGAGTTAGGACAGCATTCAGAAAAACTTCATAGAGAGATAGGGCAATACCTATTAAGTTCAAACATAGATAAAATCTATCTTTACGGAGACGAAGTAAAGTTTATAAAAGATGTAATAGGTAATAAAAAAGATCTGAAGCACTTTTCTTCTAAAGAAGAACTATCAAAAAATCTATTAAAAGAACTAAAAAATGAAAAAGCAGTAATAGGAATAAAAGGATCAAGGGGAATGAAGATGGAAGACGTGGTCAACCATCTTCTAAATGCTTAAAAATAGTATCTTACGCCTAAAACAACATCCACGTAAAGTGTTGTTGAAGGATAAAGATTTAAAGCAGGTGCAACTTCAACAAATGTATCAAGAGGAAGAGTTCCAAACATATATGCTACACCTAAAGGGACTCTCAATCCTAACTCATCGGTTCCTTCGCCGAATCTTGTTCTTATACCGAGACCTGTATAAATAGGAATATCTCCTAAAATTTCCTTACTGACGAGTTCTCTAAGTGTTTTAAAATTATGAAAAAGATAAGTTGCATAAATGGAGTAATAACTATTATGTTTTAATGACCATCCTGCCTCTATCTCAATAGCTTCAGTATGAGCAGTCCAGTATTTCATTGAAATTCCTGTAATACTACCTGCAGCAAGACCAATTCCAAATTTCTTTTCAGAAGCAAATGAAGAAACCGAAACAACTCCAATAATCAATAAAGCTAACAATAATTTTTTCATCACACACCACCTTCTGCATTTTTTATAATTATAGCATATGAATATACTAATAATATCTTAGAAAGATAACTTCATAAAAAACATTCTATATAAAAATCTGATGTGCATAAAACTGATATAAAAATGGAGTCTTTGAGTTCATAAAGAATACGAGAAAATATATACTAATCTTTCTACTTAAAACAGATGATACTATATAAATTAATTTTTATATTAAAAATTTTTTTATTGAAAAAATAATTTTAATTTCATAAATTTTTTATTGAAAACAATAGGAGGGTAGAGCATGAGATCAAAATTTTCAAAACTTTCAATTCTTTTATTATTCTTATCATTTCTCTATTTACCAAGTTGTGGTGGTGGTGGGAGTTCAAATACAGAAACAGCAAATGTAACAGTCACTTCTAATGTTGATGGAGCAGAAGTTTCAATACTCTCTTACAACAAAGATGGTTCAAAAGAAAGGGATTCTGTGGAAGGAACTGCTTTAAACAATCAGTTTGAAAAATCTGTAAAGATGGATAAGGATGGTGGTTATCTCGTTGTAAATGTAACAAAAGATGGATATGCAGATTGGAGTAAAAGAGTTAACTTTGATAAACCTCATGATATGAGCATTAATGCTGTTCTTTCCCCAGTAGAAAGTCAGTCTATAATTCCTTTGAATAACAACACTGTAACAATTTCATCAACAGGTCAAAAAGTTATAAAAATAGCGTTGATAAAACGAAGTAATGGAAAAAAAGTTATTGCTACAGGTAATCAAATTAGGGTAATGGATGGTATTCCAGAATTTTCAATGGAAATTCCAAGAGATTCTATTCCTTCTGAAGTTAAAGCATTAAAAGTTGGTTTAAGTTCTTTTGATCCTGATAAAGATGCAGATAAGTTCCCAGGTGATTATGTTGACGAGAATGGAAATAGATTGATATCTTTAGGTTTTAACTATATTTCCATTACAGATGAAAACGGTAATCCAGTATTCCGTGAAAATAGTCCTTCAGCAACTGAAGCTACTACATACCGTATAACAAGATTGATTAATGATACTGTTTGTGATAATCTCCAAGGAGATTTTTGTACAGGATCTAATGATCCAGAAATATGTTCAAATTTAAATTCAAATGAATTAAACGGCTATAATATTCCATTTTATAGATACAATAATTTAACTGGGGCATGGGAACTATTAGGTGTCGGAACTATTGATATTGATAATGATGGCAGTATTGACAGTGATGACGCAGTAACACAAGGATTCGATGCTATTCAAACCTGCCAAGATAATTATGGATTTAACACAGTTATAGTTATAACTAATCCAAATTTCACTTATTGTAACTTAGACTATCCAGTAGTTACTCCACCAACTGAACTTTGTTTCACAAAAATATTTAAAGATCAAAATGGTCAACCATTTACAAATGTTTTTGCATGGTTAGAAGATGATGATGACAATCAAAGTTTCCTATACTCTTTAGGTGGATATCCTGATCAAACTGGAACTCTAATATTAAAAACGTGGAATATAGCAAATGATGGGGATATTAAAGCTAAATTATACTATCAGTATTCCAAAACTATTGATAACCAAAGCGTAATAATTACCAAATCTGAAGATATAACACTAGGAACAGATCCTAATAACTGCCCAACAAAAACAAACACAATTGATTTAACAGAAAAACTATGCCAGGTAAATGGAGTAGTTAAATATTATGATGACACACCAGCTCACGATGTATGGGTTAATGTAACAGACGAGAATCTTTTAGATACTTATGTACTTACCAATAACAATGGTGAATTTTCAGCGACTGTTCCATGTAACGAACTGCTTTACGTTTACACGCTATTGGATTATGATGAAGAATATGAAGAGTATGAAGATGGTGGAAGAGGCCCCACACAACTCTTTTACTATTCAATATTTAAGGCAGATGGGCAAATTAATTACGATGAAGTAAAAGATGAAGCTCAACCTGCAGATAGTAACTATCAGTACATTGTAACTTTAAATGATATACCTGTACCTAAACCTCTTTATACCCTTTATGTATATAAAACTGGAAACGGCATTGTTACAAGTAATCCTCCTGGAATATATTGTGGGGATTATTGTTATGAAGACTATGAACAGGGAACAACAGTCACATTAACTGCACAACCTGATACTGGAAACTATATATATGACTGGGTTGGATGTGATAATGTATCTCCAGATAAGACTACATGTACTGTCTCTATGAATTACTATAGACTTGTAACCGTTGTGTTTAAAGCATATACTCAATCCACTTTAAATGTTTTAGTGACAGGAAATGGTTCTGTAGTTAGCAATCCACTCGGAATTAATTGTCAGGAAAATGCTGGAAGTTGTACTAAATCGTATGATGAAAATACACAAGTTACTTTAATTGCTAACCCAAATAATGGTTACACATTTAATGGCTGGGGCAGTGACTGTTCTTCGTGTGGAACAAATCCATCATGTACAATTACCATGGATGCCAATAAAATTTGCAGTGCTGAGTTCATACAGGTACAAACACCTTCTGTTAACATAACAGGTGTATGGGAAGGTAGCTATACAGGAAACGACGGAACAACTGGTCAGATATGTGTAGAGTTACAACAAACAGGTAACAACTTAGGTGGTAATTTGTACATTCAAGGTCAAGGGTTAGTAGGTTCTGTAACAGGAACTCTAAGTGGATATAACATCGAATTTGGAATCGCTGCGGGAGTTCAATATACAGGAACTGTAAGTAATGATGGAAACAGTGCAAGTGGAAATTATGATGAAAATAGAGATGGTAATAGTGACGGAACATGGCAAATAACTCGAACAGATAAAGAAAGTTGTGGATGGATAACTTCAGATAGTGATATCTTGAATGCAGTAGGATTTGGATATTTCTCAAATATAATTACTGAAATTTCTACCATTGAAGTAAACAATAATGGAACTTCTGAAACTAACTGGTACGGAACTGTAATAGAATTTATAGATAATATAAATGGAACTAATGTTCCATATGTGGTGGCAGAACGTAAAGACAACACATATCTTCTAAAAGCTCCATACAGCAGTGGAACTACAACTGTTACTCTTGAAGATAAGACGCAGGGTATTCTATATCTTGGCACAAACTCGACAAACCCTATAAGTAATGCAAGCTATGGTAGCACAGCCATATATGATAGTGGTTGTGTATCTTCTGAAACAGGTATGATAAGAGCTAAGTTATATAAAGGAACTGCTGATATTGCTATTCCAAATACAACGTTACAACAAGTAAGCCCAATAGGTACTAATACAAGAACTATTGGAATACCATCACAAAATGTAACCGCATATAAATTAGAAGTTTCTAACTGTCCATAATCTACACACATAACCCTCCTCTATGGAGGGTTTATTTTAAATCCTTTACAACTCTCATTTTTTTTGATATCTTGGAAATATAACAACATAAAAATATAAACATAAACTCATATAAATTTAACGAAGGAGGTATAATTATGTTCAAAAAATCTTTAGCGGCGATTTCTATTCTTGCCATTGGTGTTGGAGGGAGCGTGTATGCAGCTGACCAAAAACCAGCAGAATGGAAAACCCATGTAGAACTTTCTTATGTTGTAACTTCTGGTAATACAGATACACAAACATTTGCTTCAAAAGCTGAGGTCAAAAAAGAAGAACAGGTAAATAGATATTACATAAAGTTCGAGGGACTTTATGCAAAAAATAACGGTTCAGAAACTGCTAATAAATGGAACTTAAACGGTAGATGGGAAAGAACAATCTCAGAAAGAATGTTTGGGTTTTTAACAGCAAACTATTTAGCTGACAAATTTTCAGGTTATGATTATAGATTATCACTTGGTCCTGGTTTAGGTTATGACATCATAAAAAATGAAAAACATCAATTAAAAGGTCTTGCAACACTTTCATATTATTACGATAAGTTTGCACCAGGTTCTACAGATAGCTCTGATTCTTATGCCGCTGGTGATTTTGCACTAAACTATAGATGGCAAATTCAACAAAATTTAAAATTCAAATTTGACGGTGATTATTTAGTTTCATTCAGCGACACGGATAAATATTTCGTAAATGCAGAAGCAGGCATCGAATCAAAAATTAACGGACATGTATCATTAGGTGTAAGTTATAAAGTTGCTTATCAAAATCAACTTCCTTCATCAGGTTTAAAACATACAGACACAACATTCTTGACATCTTTAGTTATCGATTTTTAATCTAATAAAAACGAACCCTGAAATTAGGGTTCGTTTTTTTCATAAAGAATTAAGATAAAATAAAAAGATAATTCCTAAAATTATTCTATAAATTCCAAACGGGATAAATGTATGTCTTGTAATAAATTTCAAGAAAAATTTAATGGCAAGAATTGCAAAAATAAACGCAGTTATAAATCCAACTAACAACGTAGTCCACTGGTCGAACTGGTATTCGTTGAAGTGTTTCAAGGTGTCATAAGTTGTAGCAACTAACATTGTAGGAACTGCCAGTAAAAATGAAAATTCGGCGGCGGCTTTCCTATTTAAACCTAAAAGCAGTCCACCTATAATAGTAGCTCCTG